>JAAZCL010000413.1 GCA_012513315.1 Bacteroidales bacterium
CCTGATATTGATCCGGAAATAACAATTTGTCCTGGGCAATTATAATTTGCAGGTACAACTACGTCATCAATAGAATTACAAATCTCCTCAACTTTCTCATCAGGAAGTGCAATAATTGCAGCCATAGTAGATGGTTCAATTTCACAAGCTTTCTGCATTGTCAAGGCACGTGCATACACAAGCTTTAGTCCATCCTCAAACGATAATGCACCAGCCGCCACCAATGCCGAGAACTCACCCAATGAGTGCCCTGCTGTCATGTCGGGTTTAAACTTCTCTCCCAAAGTTTTTGCTAGAATAACTGAGTGAAGAAATATTGCAGGTTGTGTAACTTTTGTTTGCTTGAGGTCTTCATCGGT
The DNA here is from genome assembly GCA_012513315.1 of Bacteroidales bacterium. Taxonomy (GTDB): domain Bacteria; phylum Bacteroidota; class Bacteroidia; order Bacteroidales; family Dysgonomonadaceae; genus Proteiniphilum. Next base: position 360 of record JAAZCL010000413.1, read on the forward strand.
ACCCTCAAACATTAAATCGGTTATTCTGTACCCGAGTATCTCATTAGCTTTCTCAAACAATTCTTTTGCTAAAGGTGAAGACTCGTATAAATCTTTTCCCATACCAACAAACTGAGCCCCTTGACCGGGGAATACATATGCTTTTTTCATAAAATATTTATAATTTATTGCTTTACTATTTAATTTATTGCTTTTCAGCTTAATTTATTTTACAAAGGGATAAACAACTAAACCATGATACAGTTCAAAATAGTTGAATTTTGAACTGTAAATCATGTAGTATAATTTTATAATAAATCAATTACTCTTTTCTCTAATCTCAACCCTTCTTATTTTACCACTAATTGTTTTAGGGAGTTCATCTACAAACTCAATAATGCGAGGGTATTTATATGGAGCAGTAACATTTTTTACATGATCCTGAATCTCTTTTACAAGCTCTTCACCAGTTTGAGTTTTGTATTCTTGAGCCAGAACTATTGTTGCCTTAATTAACTGTCCTCTAATCTCGTCTGGAACACCCGTAATTGCACACTCAACTACAGCAGGGTGAGTCATTACTGCACTCTCTACCTCAAAGGGACCTATTCTGTAGCCCGAGCTTTTTATTACATCGTCGGTTCTTCCTACAAACCAATAATAGCCATCCTCATCGCGCCAAGCCATATCGCCGGTGCGGTATATGTTGTCAGAATAAACCTGTTTTGTAAGTTCTTCATCTTTATAATAACCCTTAAAAAGCGAAAGTGGTAGCTTCTTATCAGTATAAAATACAATTTCTCCCTGCTCGCCATCCTCAGCAGATCTACCATCGTGCGTGAGAAGATCCATGTCATACAATGGGTGTGGAACACCCATGGCACCTGGCTTTGGCTTAATCCAAGGGAATGTGACAATAGTGGGAGCAGTTTCGGTTTGACCAAAAGCTTCCATCATCTTTATACCAGTTTTATCATAGAATGCTTGAAAAACTGAGGGGTTTAAAGCCTCACCGGCAGTTGTACAATATTCAAGTGACGATAAATCGTACTTGCTTAAATCTTCGCGAATAAGAAACCTGAATATTGTGGGTGGTGCACAGAAAGATGTCACCTTATACTTAGAAATAACATTGAGCATATCGTTGGGGATGAACCTGCCTTCAAAATCGTATACAAATACACATGCACCCACTATCCACTGCCCGTATAGCTTTCCCCATACTGCTTTTGCCCAACCAGTATCGGCCACTGTTAGATGTACACTATTTTCGTGTAGATTGTGCCAGTATTTGGCTGTAGTGATATGACCCAGGGGGTAGGTGAAGTCGTGTACTACCATTTTGGGCTGACCAGTGGTGCCCGATGTGAAGTAAAGAATCATTATGTCATCATTACTATTTGCAACATCGGGCTTAATAAATGGAGCGGCATTATTGACTCCCCAATGAAAGTTTAACCAACCATCATAACTGTTCTTTCCAATTACAATGCGTTGTTGAACAGTTGGTGAGTTACTCATTGCAAGGTTCACATGCTCAATTAGACTTTGGTCTTCAGCTGCTATTATTGCTTTTACACCGGCTGCATTATTGCGATATTCAATATCTTTATCGGTTAAAAGATGAGTAGCAGGAATTGCAATTGCACCAATTTTATGCAATGCGATAATAGTTTGCCAAAACTCGATGCTTCGTTTAAGAATAAGCATCACCATATCACCCTTTTTAATATTTAAAGAAAGGAGAAATGATGCTGTTTTATCTGACAACTCCTTGAGTTGAGCAAAAGTAAGGTCTATATTTTCACCAGTATCGTTGGTCCAACAAAGAGCACGCTTATCTGGATCGCTTTGTGCCCACTCATCGACAATATCATACGCAAAATTGAAGTTTTGGGGTACAGTAATCTCATAGTTTTCAATAAAATCTTTGTGAGAACTGAACTGGGTCTTTTTTAAATAATTCTCAATCATAATAACCTATGGATATAATATTACAGCAAGAAACTTCACCGGCTTATCGTTAAGTGCTTTCATGCCGTGCGGAAGAGACGAGTCGAAGTATATGCTGTCACCCTTTCCGAGTATTAGGTTCTTATCATTAATGTTAATCATCATGCTACCCTCAAGAATCATATTAAACTCTTGTCCGGCATGAATATTCTTATAAAAATCTGTTTCAACTGGTTTTGGCTCTACCGTAACAATAAATATCTCTGCTACATTATTTGAAAAGCCAGATGTCAGCGACTGATATTTATAAGCTGACACCCTTTCTACAGTTACAGCCTTTTCGTTTCGAGTGATGAAATATGAATTCATACGAGGCTCGGTGCCAAACATAATTGTAGATATATCTACACCAAACTCTCTTTCGATACGTTGTAGGAAAGAGACTGAGATATCCATATCGCCCTCCTCAAACTGTAAATATTCTTCAACTTCCACCTCTAGCTTTTTAGCCATTTCTTCCGGTGAGTAATCAAGTGCATCTCGTAGCCCCTTAACTCGTTCTCCTATCTGTTTTAAATCTGTTTTCATCACCGTTAAAGTGTTTTGAATTAGTATTAATAATCTATTTACAAAAATACTCTATTTTATTAAATGAACAAGTAAAGACTCATTGCCATTATGCCCATTCCGATAACTAATCCGATTATTGAAATGTGATGCTTACCATACTTTTCGGCACTAGGTAGAAGCTCGTCGAGTGAAATAAAGACCATAACACCGGCAACAGCCGCCAGTACAACGGCATTAAGAGTTGAACTCCAAAATGGCATTAAGAAAAAATAGGCAATTAGTGCACCCAGAGGTTCTGAAAGTCCCGAGAGAAGTGAAAGCCAGAATGCTTTTTTCTTACTACCCGTTGCATGGTAAATGGGCACTGATACCGCAATACCCTCCGGTATATTGTGAATAGCAATGGCAGCAGTGATTGGAAGGGCCACCTCTAGAGAAGTTAGAGCCGACATAAATGTTGCAATACCTTCGGGGAAATTATGGATAGCAATAGTAATAGCAGTTACAATACCCGTTTGCTTTAGTCTTTTATATTTAACAATTTCCATATCTTCCACACCCTGTAATTCGTGGGGGTTGGATTGCTTGGGAATTAGAAAGTCGATAAGCGCAATAGATGCTATTCCTCCAAAAAAGGAAAGAATTAAATAAAGCATTCCTTCCTTCTCTCCGTATACCTGGATTAATAACTCGTTTGACATTGGCAACATCTCCATAAATGAGACATATATCATTACCCCTGCCGATAAGCCAAGAGCGAAGCTAAGAAAGTTTGTGTTTGTGCGTTTGGCAATTAAAGCAATTAGACCACCTATACCAGTGGATAGACCAGCAAATAGAGTAAGTAAAAAAGCAATTAAGATAGTCTGATTATCCATTAAGATACTTCAATTATATGATCCATAATTTCGTTATGGATAAATCCATTAGATGCAACCAGTTCTCTTCCGAAAAGGTAATTGTTGCCACCTGAAAAATCGGTACTTTTACCTCCTGCACATTTTAAAATAAACGTTCCTGCTGCAACATCCCAAGCCGAAAGGCCAGAATGAAAATATGCATCGGTAACTCCTGCTGCAACATAACAAATTTCTATAGCAGCCGCTCCCTTTATTCGAAAGCTGCAACTTCTGAAATGTTTCATTGCATTTTGTAACACCAACTCTCCTTTTGTATCTAACACATAGGGAATACCACAACCTAAATATGCATTATTAATGGTGTTGTGAGTACTAACATCTAATATCTTATTGTTTTGCTTAGCATTACCAGGGGTTGTAGCGCTATACATTTGGTCTGTTATTGGGTCATAAACAACCCCTAATACAATCTCTTGCTTGTGTCTGAGAGCTACGCTTACGGCATAAGTAGTATCTCCATGAATATAGTTGGTTGTACCATCTAGAGGATCGATTATCCAGGTGTACTCTGTCTCTACATAATCAACCGTTTCTTCTTCGGTAAGAAAACCAGCAACAGGAAACAACTCTTTTAATCCTTTTACAAGAATTTTTTCGGCTTCCTTATCAATATAAGTTACGTAATCTCTAGCTCCTTTAAGCTCTATATCTTTTTTATTAAGTTTGGCTTGTTCATTTTTTAGGTATTCGCCAGTTGAACGCGCCAAAACTTCTACATTTTTACATAATTTATCCATATATAAAATACTTTTTTTACTCATTACTATACATTGAATCCCACCATCTGGAATCTTCTTTTAGCCATTTGGCAAACCATGCATAGATTGCATTATTCCATGAAATTCTCTTATCATAATCGTAAATAGCATGATTCTCGCCCATTACTTTTATGAATTCAACTGGTTTGTTTAGCAACTTAAGAGCAGTATACATTTGAATACTCTCACCAATTGGCACGTTTGTGTCTGCAGAACCATGAAGTAGCAATAGTGGTGTGTTTATTTTATCGGCATGGAATAGGGGACTCTGTTTTACATATAGCTCAGGATTATTCCATGGGTAGCTGCCTGCACTTGCTCCGGCACTGTATGAGTAGCCCCAATATCCTTCACCCCAGTAGCTTGTGATATTGCTAATGCCTGCATGAGAAACAGAGGCAGAAAATATATCGGTTTTGGTTATGAGGTACTGTGTCATAAAACCACCGTAAGATGCACCAATATTTCCAATTTTTGTTCCATCTACAAATGAATGAGCCGCGATAAACTTTTTGGTGCCTTCAATAATTTCTTCAGCAGTTTGATCGCCCCAAGCATTTACGTGGCGAGCAGAGAATTCTTGTCCGTAGCCAGTTGTACCACTCGGTTGCAGGGTATAAACTACATAGTCTTGAGCAGCATAAACATGAAGAGGATAGGTGCTCTCGAAAATGCGGGTGGTGGGACTAGTTCCTCCGTAATAATAGACAATTAGTGGGTATTTTTTATTTTCATCGAAACCAGGTGGTAAGTAAAATCTACCTTCAATGACATCACCAAAAGAACTTGTGAAATTCCAGTCTTTAACCTCACCCAAGTTGAGTAGACTCAATCTTTCGGCATAAGGATCGGAGATGAGAGTAGACTCTAATGTTTTTAAATTTAACAGATAGCTTCTGCTTGAATTTGAAACACTTGTGCCGGTGTATGTAGCCCATGATGCATTATTAGCAATATTGAAAGATCTGATAACATCTTCTTTAAGAGGTAGTTTCTCGAACTTCTTTGTTTTGTAAGAATATCGATACATATTTGCTCTGTCACCCTCCTCGACTCTATAATATATAAAGTTATCTAGAGGATACCATTCTTGAGCACTTATTGTGGGATCAAAAGTTTTAGTTACAGGGTCGACACTTTTAGTCTCAATATCCATAATAAACGATTGAGTATCGTAGCTATTAGCAATTTGGTTAGCACTTATATTAAGTCCTATTCCATTAAAAGCTTCGGGTGCACCATGTAGTAACAACTTTTTATTATCAGGTGAAAATTGAGCCGAATAGATATAAGTTTGATCCTTCCA
>JAAZCL010000048.1 GCA_012513315.1 Bacteroidales bacterium
GTAAAGTTGTAGGGAGCAAGTAGCTCAAATAATACAGAGCGAGGGGAAGCAGTTTGCCTAAGCTGATCTATATCTATTTTATTGTTGCTGAAAACTTCTTTAATTGACTTTTGAATTGATTTTGAATAAACTTTTTCGGCCTCTGTAAGATTTCTAGAAGTTCGGTATATTGTGTCTTTAACCGAAGGATTCAATGTCTCAAGCAATGGTATTACGTTTAGCCTTAGAGAGTTACGCAGATACAAGTCTTCATTGTTTGTGTTATCGGTTACATACGGGATATCTCGTTCTGAAATGTAATTTTCTATTTCGGAGCGGGAAATACAAAGTAACGGTCGTACAACATACCCATTTTTAGCAGAAATGCCTGTTAGCCCCTTTATGCCAGTGCCCCTAATTAAATTAAGTAAAACCGTTTCAACAGAATCATCTTTGTGATGAGCCACAGCTATATAGTCTGCTTCATAATGTTTGCGAAGTGTTTCGAACCAATTGTATCGGAGTTCACGTGCAGCCATCTCAATTGATATTTTACGATCGACTGCATACTGTTTTGTGTCGAAATTAATTGAGGTATAAGGTATATCTATACTTTTACACCACTTTTTTACAAATATCTCATCACGGTTAGATTCGTCGCCCCGTAAGTGGAAATTGCAGTGTGCTGCCATGCAACGATAACCCAATAGCATGAGAATATCTAATAGCACCATCGAATCCATGCCACCGCTTAAGCCAACAATAACTTTGGTATTATCCTTAATTAGATTCTCCTTATGTATATACTCCTTTACTTTTTCTAACATCTTTCTTTAATAGCTCTAGCAAACATAATAAATCTTTAATGATAAAACTGAGAAGTTCGTAATAAAAAGTGTATTTTTGTGCTTATATTGATTTGAAAGTATTGACAGTATTATGATTGATAAGATAAAAGCTATTCTTTCGGAAATTGAGGAACTAAAAGCCTCGAGTAGTGATGAGCTTGAAGTACTGAGGTTGAAATACCTTAGTAAAAAAGGTGTTATACCTTCGTTAATGGACGAGTTTAGGACTATTCCGGCAGAGCAAAAGCGCGAGGTTGGTGCAAGAATAAATGCACTAAAACAAAGGGCTACAGATAAGATTTATGAGCTTAAAGAGCAGTTTGAAAGCACTGATACGGGTGATATGAATATCGACCTAACCCGAACTGCATATCCTGTTGCACTGGGCACCAGACATCCAATTTCTATTGTTAAGGAAGAGATAAATGATATATTCAAGAGACTTGGGTTTTCGATAGAAGAAGGGCCAGAAGTGGAAGACGATTGGCATGTTTTCTCGTCTCTTAATTTTGCAGATGATCACCCCGCCAGGGATATGCAGGATACATTTTTTATACAAAACGACCCTCAGATTCTGCTTCGCACGCACACTTCATCGGTGCAAACAAGGGTGATGGAGAATGCGCAACCCCCAATTAGAATTATTTGTCCGGGAAGGGTTTACAGAAATGAGGCTATTTCTTATAGAGCTCATTGCTTTTTTCATCAGGTTGAAGCATTGTATATAGATAAGGATGTGTCATTTGCAGACCTTAAGCAAGCTTTGCTATTCTTTGCAAGAGAAATGTTTGGTGAAGAAACCAAGATCAGGTTACGTCCTTCATATTTTCCATTTACAGAACCAAGTGCCGAAATGGATATTTCATGTAATATATGTGGTGGCGGTGGTTGTCCGTTCTGTAAACATACAGGATGGGTAGAGATTCTTGGATGTGGAATGGTAGATCCTAATGTACTAGAGAATTGCGGTATTGATAGTAAAACATATACTGGTTATGCACTCGGAATGGGTGTTGAGCGTATTACAAACCTGAAATATCAGGTAAAAGACTTAAGATTGTTCTCTGAAAATGATATAAGATTTTTAGAACAGTTTAAATCGGCATATTAATTAGAATAAAACCTTTATAATAATGAGAGTAAAAAGCTATATCCTTAC
>JAAZCL010000414.1 GCA_012513315.1 Bacteroidales bacterium
ATTTATATCGAGAACAATAACATTCATCCCTAAGTTATAGCCAGCTTTTTGTGTACTTAGTCTAGTTCTTAAGCTAGAGTTGAAAAAGATAAGTAACAATGTTTTATTTTTGCCTAAACCCTGATCGGCATAAGGATTTTCCTTTACCCACCTAGCTTTTTCCAAAGCAACATTCAGGTCTTCTATATCATGTACTGAAGTAAAGTTTCTCATAATATATTACTGTTTTACGCTGTTTTGTTTTTTAATTCCGATAAGAAAATATCAATATCCCCTTTAGAGATTGAGAGAGGTGGAAGCAACCTCATAACACCGTTTTTAGCTCCTCCTGTAAAGATATGACTTTCGAATAATAATTGATTGCGAACATCAGCATATTCTGGTTTAAGTTCTATCCCAAGCATGAGCCCCCTTCCTCTAATAGCTTTTACTGCAGGTATTTTGTTGAGCTCTTGCTGCAAATATTCGCCCATATTAAAAGCATTATTAACAAGCGACTCTTCTTCAATTACATCAAGAACTGCATTTGCCGCTGCACATGCAAGGTGGTTTCCACCAAAAGTTGTTCCGAGCATCCCTTTTTTTGCTTCAAATTCAGGAGAAATTAACACCCCGCCTATTGGGAAGCCGTTGCCCATACCTTTAGCAGTAGTAATAATATCTGGTTTTATATCGGCATATTGATGTGCAAAGAACTTACCAGTTCTACCGTAACCCGATTGAATCTCATCTAAAATAAGAGGAACATTATTAGTTTTGCATAATGAATTAAGCTGCTTAAGGAAGCTATCGGTTGGTTGAAATATTCCGGCCACGCCCTGTATTCCTTCAATTATTACTGCTGCTACATCACCTTTTGAAATCTCCTTCTCAACCGACTCTAAATCATTAAGGTTGATAAAAACTACCTTGTGACCTTTGTTGAAAGCCGCCTGAATATTGGGATTATCAGAAACAGCCACAGTTCCCGAAGTTCTTCCATGAAAGGCTTCTTTAAATGCAACAATACGTTTTTTGCCTGTTTTAAAGGAAGCGAGCTTAAGAGCATTTTCATTAGCTTCGGCACCTGAATTGCATAAAAAAAGAGAATAATCAGGATAACCGCTCAGCTGTCCTAGCTTAGCTGCAAGCTCTTGTTGTAAAGAATTCAGAACAGAATTTGAATAAAATCCTATTTTGGCAGCTTGCTTACAAATTGAATCTACATATTTGGGATGTGAATGGCCAATTGATATTACAGCATGACCACCATAGAGGTCGAGGTACTCAGTACCTTCTTTGTCCCATACTCTACAGCCTTTTGCCTCTACTGGCTCAATATTCCATAAACTATAAACATCGAATAATTGCATAATATTTAGTCTTATTAGAAAGAACTTCCTTTTAATTTTAATCCTTTAGTTTCATCAAAGCCGAACATCAGGTTCATGTTCTGAACCGCCTGTCCAGATGCACCTTTTACTAAGTTGTCGGTGATTGAAGTTATATGGATATAGCCGTTATGGAATTCGATATGTAGTAAACATTTATTTGTGTTAACCACCTCTTTTAGACTTATAGGCTCATCTGATACAAATACAAATGGAGATGATGCATAATACTCTTTAAAAAGTGAGATAATGTCTTCATTAGACATTGCTTCATCCCACTTAGTATATATACTTGCAAAAATACCACGAGTAAAATCTCCCCTCATTGGAATGAAGTTTATCTGTGGCAGATTTGCGTTGCCCGCTTTTATAAATGTATTGCAAATCTCTTCCAAATGTTGATGGGTGAACGGTTTATATACAGAAATGTTGTTGTCTCTATAACTAAAATGTGTAGTTTCACCCGGTCTTTTACCAGCTCCTGTAGAGCCTGTTATGGCGTGCACATGAATATCATCCTTTAAAAGATTCTTAGAAGCCAAAGGGAGTAATGCTAAAATAATTGTTGTAGCAAAACATCCTGGGTTAGCTACATATTTTGCTTTAATAATTTCCTCTTTATACTGTTCGCACAGACCGAAAACAAAACCTGACCCATTATAGGCAGGGGCATTTCTGAAGTCATTTCCAAGATCAATAATCTTGCAATCTTCAGGTAATTGGTTTTTTTCTAGAAAATCACGTGAAAGGCCATGACCTAGACATAAGAAGATTAAATCGGGGTTATTGAAACTTTCGCTATAAACAAGATCCGTTTCTCCAATTAGATCGCGGTGTACTGAATCTACTCGCTTGCCAACAGAGGTAGTACTAATTACCGACTCAATATTAACTTGATTGTGGCGGAGTAATATTCTAAGCAGTTCACCTGCCGTATATCCTGTGCCGCCAACTATACTTACATTAATCATTATCGTGAATTGTATAATATATTTTTAATGGATTGGCTGTTACTTTAGTGAATCCCACAACATCATCGCCAGTAAACGATTTATTACTCTCTCCATATTCTCCAAATTTAGAGTTCATTAAATCATACTCACTTGAACATCCTAAAACTGCAAAATGATAAGGACGAAGTTCAACTTCAACCTCTCCCGAGACAAACTTTTGAGTATCATCAAGAAATGTTTCAATATTTCTCATAACCGGCTCAAGATATTGAGCTTCGTGCATTAGCTGTCCATACCAATTTGACAACTGGTCTTTCCAGTAAAGTTGATTTTTGGTAAGGACATGTTTTTCTAGAAGATGATGAGCTTTAACTATTATTAGTGGGGCAGGAGCTTCAAAAGCAACTCTGCCTTTTGTGCCAATAATTGTATCTCCAACATGAACATCTCTTCCTATTCCGTATTTGGAAGCAATTTCATGCAATTTATGAATAAGATCTATTGGTGACATTTTTACATTATTGAGAGATGTAGGTTCTCCTTTTTCGAAACCAATCTTGATTCGTTCTGAATCAAACTTAACTACTTGCGATGGATATGCCTCTTCTGGCAATACACCAGATGACTTAAGAGTTTCAACACCCCCTACACTTGTACCCCATAATCCTTGGTTTATTGAGTATTTTGATTTTTCCCACGAGAAATCGAAGCCATTTTCCTTGAGATAGTCAATTTCCTGTTGACGTGATAAGCTTAACTCACGTATTGGTGCAATAATTTTAACATCAGGAGCTAGAACCTCGAACACCAGATCGAACCTTATTTGGTCGTTACCTGCACCTGTGCTACCATGAGCAACAAAATCTGCACCCACTTTTTTAACATGATCAACAATTGCCATTGCTTGAAAAAAGCGTTCGGAGCTGACAGAAAGAGGGTAGGTATTGTTTTTTAGAATATTGCCAAAGATAAGGTATTTAATACCCTTTGTATAGTAATCTTCAACAGCATTTATGCATATGTGAGATGCAGAGCCTAGCTTGATAGCTCGTTCCTCAATTAAAGCCGCTTCCTCATCTGAAAAGCCACCGGTATTTACTATTACTGTATGAACCTCAAGTCCCTTCTCTTTAATTAAATATGGTACACAAAATGATGTGTCGAGGCCACCACTAAATGCTAAAACTACTTTTTGTTTCATTTCTTTGTTTTATTTTTTTTTCTTACTTTAATTACCGGTTTTACAACTTTTTTAGCGAATGTGCTTGGTTTATGAACAGGTTGATCTTTTGCGTCGTAGAGCAGACCTGTGCAAAGACACATTTTAAAATTGTTTCTTTGAAGAATATCATAGTTTCTACACTCTTTACATCCATTCCAGAACTCTTCATCATCTGTTAATTCAGAAAAAGTAACTGGTTTAAAACCAAGCTCAGTGTTCATTTTCATAACCGCCAAGCCAGTGGTTATGCTAAATATTTTTGCATTTGGATAAAGCTTTCTAGAGAGTTCAAAAATATTGCGTTTAATCTTTTTTGCAAGACCTTGATTACGATAATCTGGGTGAACTATCAATCCAGAGTTAGCCACAAATCTTTTGTGGCTGAATGTTTCTATATAAGAGAATCCCACGAGTTTATCGCCGTCGAGTGCAATAACTGCTTTACCAGAATTCATTTTTTCTGCTATATATTCTGCACTACGTTTGGCAATACCAGTGCCACGCGCCTGTGCAGACTCGTAAATTAAATCGCAGATCTCTTGTGCATAACCTATATAACTGCTATTCGCTATATGAATTTCTACATTCATTATAATAAAAAAATAAGATTGTTGTTGATTGGATGAAAAAAGCCAGACGGCTTATAAATAATAGGGGGAAGGATACAGTCTATTTATTGGCTGTATATATAATTCAAGAGCATCGTCGGACAATACCAACAGCTTTGATAAGAAATATATTTGTTATAATTGTATTCATCTATAAGCAAAAGTATACATAATATTTTAATTACACATAGTAATTTGAAATAAATCTAATTTATAGTGATGAAACAGAGCAAATTGTTAATAAAAATCACTATAAATGTGAAAATGCCATAAATATATTGTCTTTTTGCTACAATTTACATATTTTTGTTTTAGGGATTGCACTTACTATACATCTATAACCATTCTACGGTTTGCAATAACTCCCTTAGTTTTCAATCTTAAAAACATATTTTAGTTATGGAAGAAATAAAGTACAGAAATTATATACTCAGAAATTTTAATGATCTACCTCAAATGAAAAATCTTTCTGAAGAGGAAAGAGAGGCAATTGGAGTGGTTGGTCAGGTTTTGCCTTTTAAGGCAAACAACTATGTTGTAGA
>JAAZCL010000415.1 GCA_012513315.1 Bacteroidales bacterium
ATTAAATATTACCCTTCAGGTGTTGTAAGTTGAAGTCTAATAGGTTTAGGGGTAAGTTCCTTTTTTTCACCTGCAGCTAAAGTGTCAGTAAAAATTGTATCCCTAAATAAACTTTCGGGGTGAGCCATAATATGAATTTCCCAAACGCCCTCTTCCAATCCAATGAATTTAAACATACCATCTGGTTCAGGAATTGTAAATAAAACAGTTTCTTCTTTCACAATAGCAATACTAGGATTAGCTTCAATTGGTGCTACGAAACCACTTATTGAACCTCCCCAATTTTCTTGAAAAGCTCTAGCTGCAGGATTTAAAAACCAATTGCCGTTAGATTCCGTAACAGACAAAGCTGCATTAATATCAATCATTATGTATGTAATTACATTGGGCATAAGTTCTATCTCACCCAACTCTATTTCCAGACCCTCTGCAATTTCAGGTACTTTTTGTAATTGTATGGGTTTATCTGTGTTTGTAATAATCCTATTATTATTTCCAAACTGAATTCTCATCTTTTTTATTTTCTTATCCGAAGGAAAATATTGATCTATAAGCTGAACACTTTTTCCGTTCATCAGTTTAAGTAAATTATACTCACCGCCGCTATATTCTAATGCAATCCATTCACCATTAGCACTTACAGAATCAGTTACAAACAGTGATATTTCTTTAATATCTACATGCATCTCTTTAATTACCAAAGATGCTGCATCGGTTAGTTTAACACGCAAACGAGCAGCATTATCAAAAGAATCTCCTTTATCACATCCAATTAATATGATAAATAAGACCAATAATAGATTTTTCAAGTTACTTTTGCGCATACTTTATATTGTAGTTATACTATTTAGTATGGCAAAAATACATAAATATACAGTTCTAAACATCAAAACAGAACAAATTAAATATAAAACAAAAGGTTTAACAAAACTGTTATAGCTTTTAACCAAAATAAAATTGATATGTTGAAATCTACAAATTACGCTTTTTTATTACTAGTTACTATAATCTTAGCTTCGTGTAACCAGCAAAAGAGCAACAATAACAGCAGTAACACCGATGGCAACTCTAGTGAGATAAATACAATTACACAGAATAACCAGATTGCCTTAGAATTGCATGATAAACTAATGAATCATTTCAGTAGAGATTGGATGGAAAGAGAATCCGATCCAGATTTATATCCCAATTATTATGGAGGTTCATTTATCGATAATAATGGTGTTTTTGTTATTGCAGTTACTCAGAATACCGAAAATGTAAAAGAAACTCTAAAAGAAGCCCTTGAAACTGATAATTTTAAAGTAGAATCCGTTCGTTATTCATATAAAGAGATGCTAAGAGTAATGGATAGTATTGATGAGTTCTTAGTAAATAGTTCAATTCCCGACGATCATATTGTATTGGCCCATTTTGCAGGAGCATATCCCGATGTTATGGAAAACCGAGTTAAAGTACTGCTTACAGAAGTAAATCAAAATATTATAAACTCATTTAAACGTGATGTCACAAACTCACAACTTGTAATATTTGAGCAGGGAGAAATCCCCGAGCTCTTTTAATTTCTGTCGTTTGGACTTTTAGTTACTATTGCTGGTACTTTTTTAGTTACCAAAGAAAGTGCATTTAGTTATTTTAAGGATATTTTCTTATTACTTAGTGAGATTTATAATCATCTAATTACAAAAAGAGCTCTTTATGTTAATTTAAAGAGCTCTTTTTGATTACTAATGAAATGACTTCTAATTATTTTAGAGAAGGAACCAAGTTTCTGTCGCCATAAGCATTATCAACCCTTGCAACATTTACCCAGAATTTATTATCTTTTACAAATTGAAGCGGATAAGCAGCTTTGCTACGAGGATAACTATGTGTCCATTCATCTGCAACTATTTCATATTCAGGGTGAGGAGCATTAACCAGCACATTATCTTCTAAAGTGTACTCTCCTCTGGATACTTCAATAATTTCCTCATGTATCTCAATCATTGTATCCACAAAGCGATTCAACTCATCCAGACTCTCACTTTCGGTTGGCTCAACCATAAGAGTTCCAGCCACCGGAAACGATAAAGTAGGCGCATGATAGCCATAATCGATAAGTCTCTTTGCAATATCCGTTTCAGTTATACCCGATACATCTTTTAATCCTCTGCAATCTAATATAAGTTCGTGCCCCACTCTACCTTGTGCCCCTCTATATAGAATACCAAAAGAGTCTTCAAGTTTTTCTACAAGATAGTTTGCACTCAATATGGCTATTTCAGTTGCTTGTTTTAGACCCTCTGCACCCATCATTCTAATATAAGCATAAGTAATCTCCAGTACACCTGCACTACCATATGCAGCGGCCGAAACAGCATTCTTATCATTTGCCATTGAAACCGGATGACCCGGAAGGAATGGAACAAGATGCTCAGCAACACAGATTGGACCAACACCAGGTCCACCCCCTCCATGAGGTATTGCAAATGTTTTATGCAAATTAAGATGGCAAACATCCGCACCAATCTTACCCGGGTTAGTATGCCCTACCTGAGCATTCATGTTTGCGCCATCCATATATACCTGACCTCCTGCTTCGTGAATCATATTGCACATATTAACAATGCCCGCTTCAAAAATACCATGTGTTGAAGGATATGTTACCATAAATGCTGCAAGTTCGTCCTTATATTTTTCAATCTTTAGCTTAAGATCTTCCATGTCTACATTGCCCTTCTCATCGGAAGCCACCGTTACAGGTTTAAATCCTGCCTGTACAGCACTTGCAGGGTTAGTACCATGTGCAGAAGCAGGAATAAGAACAATTTTACGATGCCCTTCTCCCTTACTCTCAAGATAACTAGCTATAGTAATTAAACCTGCATATTCGCCATTTGCTCCCGAATTTGGCTGAAGGCTTGTTGCACTAAAACCGGTAATCACAGCAAGCATTTCTTCCAGCTCATCTATTATTTGTTTGTATCCTTCGGTTTGATCTGAAGGAGCAAAAGGATGTATTCTTTGCAAGTTTGCCATACCCAGAGGTAGCAACTCAGATGCAGCATTCAATTTCATTGTACAAGAACCAAGCGAAATCATTGAGTGTGCAAGTGAAATATCCTTACGTTCAAGACGCTTTACATATCGCATCAGCTCAGTCTCAGTATGATAACTATTGAAGGTAGGATGAGTAAGGAATTCAGATTTTCTTTGTTGAAAATCCTTTAATGATGTTTTTTCTTTAAGCTCATCAATTAAAAAATCCTTAGTACTACCTACTGTCATAGCAAAAACAGCCAGTAGCTCATGCAAACGAAATTTATTTGTTGTTTCATCTATACTGATACCTATCTCTCCGTTGCTAAAATATCTTAGATTAATAGATCTCGATTCAGCATTACCCTTTACATCATTAGTACTAATTCCATCAGGGAGTTTAAACTTCAATGTGTCGAAGAAATTGTCATTCAACTGTTTGAAACCCATTTTTTTAAGCTCCTCATTAACATACGACGCAATAGAATGAATTCTACGTGCTATTCTCTTCAATCCTTCAGGACCATGATAAACACCGTAAAATGAAGCCATTGTGGCCAACAACGCTTGAGCTGTACAAATATTAGAAGTTGCTTTTTCGCGTTTAATATGCTGTTCTCTTGTTTGCAGAGCCATTCGGAAAGCCTCTTTACCATAAGCATCTTTCGAAATACCTATAATACGACCAGGCATATACCTTTTAAATTCATCTTTTGTAGCAAAAAATGCAGCAGACGGTCCACCATAAAACATAGGTACACCAAATCTCTGACTGCTTCCAAAAGCAATATCAGCGCCCCATTCTCCAGGAGGAGTAAGCATAGTTAACGCCATCAGATCTGTTGCAACAGCAACTTTGCAATCCGCCTCATGTGCTTTTTCTACAAACCCGCGATAATCTTCAACACTACCATCACCATTTGGATATTGTATTATTGCACCAAAAAATGGTTTCTCAAAAGATATAGTTTTATAATCACCCACAACCACTTCTATGTCAACATACTTCATGCGGGTTTTAATTACAGATAGCGTTTGAGGAAATATATTTTGATCTACAAATAGTCTTTCAACACCACTTTTCACCTGATTGCGACTTCTAAGCCCATACATCATAGTGGCTGCCTCAGCTGCAGCAGTGGCCTCGTCAAGCAAAGAACTATTTGCCAATGGAAGCGCAGTAAGATCACTTATGATAGTTTGAAAATTAATCAAAGCTTCAAGTCGGCCTTGCGAAATTTCAGCCTGATAAGGTGTATATGAAGTATACCATACAGGGTTTTCAAAAACATTTCTGTAAATAGCAGCTGGTGTAATAGTATCATACCATCCCATGCCAATATAAGAGGCAAATATTTTGTTTTTCGAAGCTATATTTGTAATCTCCTCTGCATATTCTTGTTCCGATAAAGCATCGGGTAATTCTAGAGATTCAGATAAACGAATATTAGAAGGAATGGTTTGGCTAATTAATTCATCGATATTAGTAAGTCCCAATGTCTCAAGCATCGTCTGCTTATCAGTTTCATTAACACCGATATGTCGGTTCTTAAATTGTTCCATTTTAATCATAATGAACTATATATTTTCCTGTTTATTTTTAATAATATGCTTTAAAAACTGCCTACTTTACTATACCAACAAAGGGATTATTCTTTTTTTCATATCCAATAGTAGTTGTGGGACCATGACCAGGATAAATTTTTGTCGAATCAGGCATTGTAAATAACTTATTATGAATTCCATCCACCAACTCTTCAAAATTGCCTCCTATAAGATCAGTACGTCCTATGCTTCCCCTAAAAAGTACATCGCCACTAAAAACACAACCTTTCGCCTCATTATAAAATACAATACTACCTGGTGAATGACCTGGTATATGCAATATCTTTAGAGTCTGGTTGCCAAACGTAATAATATCACCCTCATTTAAACTTTTGCCTATTTTAGGTTTATAATCATTATTATTATCGGGTATCCCAAATAACTTCATCTGACCCTTTACATTCTCCAATAAAGCCTCATCTCCATTGTGAGATTCCATAGGCAAATCAAAATGCGATGATATAGTATTTACACCAAAAAGATGGTCGAAATGCAAATGAGTATTCAGCAAGTGTTTTACAACCAAGTCTTTGTCTAAGATATAGTTTATAAGTAATGCATTTTCGTCAGGATAATAGCTAGAGGCATCTATTATAACACACTCGTCGGTTTCATCCGAGAGTACGTAACAATTAACTCCTAATGGATTAAATTCAAATGTTTTTATTTCCATAATTCTTTTAGTTTATCGGTATGTAAATCAACTTTTTAGTTTCAAAGAAAGGCTCTTTAAAATAATTTGTTAAAGTCACCTGATCAGCAATTTTCTTGAATGGCTCGATCTCTGCAGTCAGATTCCCACCCTTAAGACATATTATACCATTAGGAATAGAGTTTATTTGTTCTTTCGAGATGTTCTTTCTTGACAATTTTACAAGATCAGGTAATGGCATAACTGCACGACTTACTACAAAATGGAATATACGTTTCTCGTTTTCAACCCTCGAGTGAATCACTTCAACATTGGTAAGCCCTATTTCCTTAGCAATATTCTCTGCAACCCTTATCTTTTTTCCAATGCTATCCAAAAGCAGAAATTTCACTTCAGGAAACAATATAGCCAATGGTAATCCCGGAAATCCACCTCCAGTCCCAACATCCATCACCTTGCTCCCTGGCGTAAAATGAATATATTTTGCAATTGCAATAGAATGCAAAACATGATGTAAATACAGGTTATCAATATCTTTTCTGGAGATAACATTAATTTTATCATTCCAGTCGATATAAAGATCTTGCAACATTTCTAATTGCTTTATCTGTTGTTCTGTGAGGTTCGGGAAATATTTTTCTATTATCTTCACTATAAATTGGCAAGTTTACTAATAATTGTATTCTCTCTAAGTAGCTGACGAATAACATTATAAGGTATAAATACCTCTGGAGCATCTATTTGATATGCCGAGTATTCACCTTTATTAAATGTATATGTTATTCCTTTATCATCAATCAAAAAGTTTTTGTTGGGAACAATCTCCCTGACACCAAAATAACCAATATCTTCCAGATCTTCTAAAGTTTCTACTTCGTTCTGTTCAATAAGAGCCGTAATTATTATATTCTGCATGGCATAATCATAACCGGCAATAAATATGTCCCCTTCAAGTATCTGATTTTCTGTATTTAGGTTCAACACATAATTACTGTAAGAAACATAAAATGAATTGGGCTCGCCCTTGCTGTTTGACTGCTTCACCTGAAACGAAATAATATCATACTGGTTAAATGTTATCGAATCAGATAAACTCTCGAAATAAGAGTAAAACGTGTCGTTCATAACATGCTCACTATCATGCAAGTCGATGCCTGGAATAAGAGTATTCAGCTCATTCATATCAGTAACAGTGCCCCTATAAGTATCAGCATCTTTAGAGTAATTCTCGAAGTAATTACTTACGTATGCATCAACAGCCTGCCCAGGCTCCATTTCTTCAAATGAACTCCCAAACATGCTTTTAACAAAAAACTGTTGAATGTTCTTTAGCTCTGTTTGTTTGTTAGTTTTGGGATATACAAACTCAATCCTTATATCGCAATAAGGGTTTTTTGAGTCACCTTCAATATGATGACGTTTTGCCGTTCTAATGGTATCGAATTCAATATCGTTTACAACCCTGAACTTGCTAGCCCCTCTATCATTACACGATATAATTACAATTGATATCAGTAATACCAGTATAAATTTTAATCTTCCTATCAGCTTCTCCATAGAGAAATATATTAATATAGAAGTACAAATTTACACTTTTAA
>JAAZCL010000004.1 GCA_012513315.1 Bacteroidales bacterium
GTCTTATATGAATAAAACTATAACCTCCCGAAAGATAACATTCAAATCCCTTTGGACTATTTTAAAAAACACAGTCAAAGGATTCAGTGACGATAAAGTAACCCGATTAAGTGCTGCTTTATCATATGCTACCATCTTCTCATTTGCCCCTTTCACGTTAGTGATAATAACAATAGGCGCATTTTTTGCTCAAGACATAGAGGGGAAACTCTTTGGAGAGCTAAGTCAACTCTTGGGGACGGACGTTGCCGAAGTATTACAAGATGTGGTTCACAAGGCCGAAGTTGCGAATACTTCTACTATAACTACTATAATAGGTATTGGAGTTATCCTGTTTAGTGCAACCACCATTTTCACTTCCATACAAGAATCCCTCAATACAATATGGGGAATCAAACCTAAACCAAAGAAAGGTTGGCTCAAACTAATCAAGAATAGATTATTATCCTTTTCTGTTATTATCGCTTTAGGATTTATTCTTTTGGTTACAATGAGTGCAAGCTCCATCATTGGATTACTCAACGAAAGACTGATGGCATTTCTTCCAGATCAGACTGTTTTGCTGTTTAAATTAGTAGGTATAATTTTAAATATAGCTTTTACTACTCTTGTATTCCTACTAATATTTAAAGTACTCCCCGATGCAAAAATAAAATACCGCGATGTGACTGTTGGAGCAGTGGTAACAACCATTCTTTTCCTCATCGGACAGTATGCCATATCCATTTATTTAAGCACGAGTAATATTGGTTCGTTGTATGGAGCAGCAGCCTCTATTCTACTGCTGTTGGTGTGGGTGTATTATTCAGCGACTATAGTATATATCGGGGCAGAATTTACCAAAGCCTGGGCAAACGAGTTGGGCAGTAAGATATACCCAGACGAATATGCTGTATCCACCCGCACAATTGAAATCCTCGAAGATGGTCCAGTCAAAATGGATAATAAAAAAAAAATAGATAACTCTTCAGACAAACCTCATTTTGGAGATGAAAATAATAACAATTAATTTACTAACATTTTAAAGAAAACTATTTATGAAAACTGTAATCGGAATAATACTAATTGTAGCAGCTTTATTTCTTGGCTATCTGGGTGTAAATCAAGTTCAAGAGAGCGCCAACTCAGTGGAGATATTAGGTGTAGAACTGAGTGCTGAAGACAAAGGAGGTAAAGAAACCGGGTATATTCAATTGGGCTTGGGTGTTGTTGCTTTAGCAGGTGGAATTTTTCTTTTAAGCAAAAAGAAAGATTAATAGCACACAGCAAACATTACATTTAAATACATAATTAGAAATAGATTCAATTGCATATATAGTTTTATATGTAGTGAATCTGTTTCTTTTTTCATGGTTACAGTTCTGTAGTCAGACGAACAGGGAGAAATCATAGCGTATAATCATTAAAATCCATAGAAAGTGTAAGTTCATCATGTATCTCATCCATGAAAAGCACTACAATTTTCTACATCAGACCATTTCCATTGCTGAAATGTCTTAAAAGTATTTACATTGCAATTTTTCCTATCTATAACGAGATTGTAAAGAGATTCGCAC
>JAAZCL010000416.1 GCA_012513315.1 Bacteroidales bacterium
GATTCACATTCACAGACTGGAACTTCTATAAAGTTGCAAAAGGAACTGTTGGAACAGTAGAAAAAGAAAAATGGGCACCACAATTGTATAATTACTATGCAGTTAACAATGTAATATTTGACACTGAAAACGTTAAAACTAGTTTGACACTGGTAGGTGACACATACATCCATCAAGATGGAACTACAGATGGCAACTTACCAACAGATGCTTCATTGACTCAAGTAAATGATGCTGGTGAATCAGTTGAAAGTGACCCAACTCAACTTAGGTATGATAATGCTTTGGGAACTCCAGTAAATGTGGACTACAATATGTTCATTGACGTAACAGTAGATTACAAATGGGGTACTTTAACTAAGCCAGGTCTTATGATTCATGTTAATAAAGCCGAAGGTACACCAACTAACGGTGAATAATAACAGAACATATATTTTGTAAAGTACTAACTTTACAATAATCAAACTCTCAATATTAAGGGGGTGCCTTAAAAAGAGGCACCCTCTTTTTCCCTTTCAAAAATCAACCATTATAAAACACTAACATTTTAAATAATAGAGGTATGAAGAGATTTTTTTTATTAGCTGCTACCTTCCTGGCGATTTCGCTGGCGGCATTCTCGCAAGAGAGAGAGATTATGGAGGAAGGAAAAGTTGAGTTTAAACCACATGCATTTCTGCAATTGCAAGGGGGTGTGGCGCACACATTGGGTGAAGCAGATTTTATGGATCTAATATCGCCCGCTGCTGCTCTTAACTTAGGATATAAATTTACCCCTATATTCGGTATGCGCCTTGGTGCATCGGGTTGGCAGGGTAAAGGGGGCTGGGTGGCTCCTGCTCAGTTGTACTCATTTAAGTTTGTTCAGGCTAACCTAGACTTTATGCTAGACATAAGATCGATGTTTAACGGGTTTAATCCTGATAGGGTATTTAATCCTTATCTGTTTGCCGGTGGTGCTTATGCTTTCGGTTTTGAAAATGATGAGGCTAATGCTCTTAATACTGGTGCTTATGATCTTGAATATCTATGGCAAGACAACAAGGGCTTCCCTGGTGGAAGAGTGGGTCTTGGACTTGATTTTAAATTGAGTGACGCTGTTTCATTCATGATTGAGGGTAATGCTAGCATTCTTTCTGATCATTTCAACTCTAAGAGAGCGGATAATCCTGATTGGAACTTTAATGCTCTTGCTGGTTTTAAGTTTAACTTGGGTAAATCTGTTGCTCGCACTGCGCCTGTTTATTATGATCCTCCTGCTCCTGCTCCAGCGCCTGCACCGGCACCTGCTCCTGCTCCAAAGCCTGAGCCTGCACCTGCGCCTGCGCCTGTAGTGAAGGAGTTACCTGTATTACCTGCTATACACTTTAATTTTGATAGTGATGTAGTGGATACTCAAAAATATTCTGAGGAACTAAATACTATCGTTAGCGTATTAAAAGAGTTCGCTAATGAGAATGTAATGATTACTGGTTATACAGATCATCATGGTCCGGATAATTATAACGATGGTCTTTCTCTTCGAAGAGCTGAGGCTGTTAAAAAGTATCTGGTTGAACAGGGTATTAATGCTTCTAGGATGACTACATCTGGTGAAGGCAAAGATTCAAAGACTTCGGGTGATGAGGCTCTGACAATCAAGGCTCGTCGTGTTGAAGTAGCAAAATAAGGTTTCCCGGAAAAGAGAATTAAACATGTTACAATAACAGTACATACTTAAATTTTACTTCCGGAAAGCAGGAATGTCTGATGAAGGCATTCCTGTGTTTTTTTAGGAGAAAAGTGTAATAATTGTCTCATTATTTCGGGAAATAAATGTATCTTTACGATACTAATTCTGGGAAATAAATGTATTTTTGAGTTTAAATACTGGGAAATGTATGTATAGAACTAAACACAACGAGCTAATTAAGTGGAAGATATCAAATCCAAGAAAGCCTCTGATATTTTTAGGGGCGAGACAAGTAGGTAAAACATATCTACTAAAAGAATTTGGGAGAAAAGAGTACAAACAGGTGGCTTACATCAACTTTGAACGACCTGGTGCTCCAAAAAATCTTTTTGAAGTTGACTTTGATGCCGACAGAATATTCACGGTTCTTAATGCATACTGTAATTTAAAAATAGATGCAGAAAACACCCTTATTATCTTTGACGAGATTCAGGAGGCTCCAAAAGGCATCACCTCATTGAAGTATCTTTATGAAGATGCGCCACAATATCATATTATAGCGGCGGGATCTCTTTTAGGTGTAGGTATTCATCCCGGAGAATCATTCCCTGTAGGGAAAGTGGATTTTATGAAACTATATCCTATGTCTTTTTATGAATTTATACTTGCAATGCAAGAGACGGGCATTGCTGAACTTTTAGAGAAGAAAGATCTTGCAAACCTGAATTTTTTCAACAAAAAATTAATCAAT
Source organism: Bacteroidales bacterium (assembly GCA_012513315.1). Classification (GTDB taxonomy): domain Bacteria; phylum Bacteroidota; class Bacteroidia; order Bacteroidales; family Dysgonomonadaceae; genus Proteiniphilum. The sequence goes on from JAAZCL010000416.1 coordinate 2,424, forward strand.
TACTTAAGATATTATTTATATATAGGCGGAATGCCTGAGGTCGTTCAGGATTTTGCTCTTAACAGGGATTGGCAAAATGTACGCAAAATTCAAAATCAAATAATAACCTCTTATCGTAACGATTTTTCAAAACATGCACCAAATGAAATTCTTCCACGCATAAATATGGTTTGGGACAGTATTCCTGCTCAACTCTCTAAAGAAAATAGGAAATTTATTTATGGTGTTATAAAAGAGGGTGCAAGGGCAAAAGATTTTGAAATGGCAATTCAATGGTTGACTGATGCCGGGCTATTACATAAAGTATATAATACGTCTAAAGCATCATTGCCTTTAGTTGCTTATCAGGAATTATCTGCATTCAAACTATATCACAATGATGTGGGTTTGTTAGGGGCTATGTCTCATTTGAACGCAAAAACAATAGCAGAAGGGAATTCGATATTTACTGAATTTAAAGGGGCTCTCACTGAACAGTATGTCTATCAGCAATTGATACAAAATGAGAGCTTATCAATTTATTATCACACATTTGGCAATAGCAAATATGAACTTGACTTTCTTGTTCAGAACAGCGAGGATGAAATTATCCCGATGGAAGTAAAAGCGGGCGAATGCTTAAAATCAAATAGTTTTAGACTTTTCTGGCAGAAAAACAATCCAAAAAAAGCAATTCGTACTTCTTTGGCTGACTATAAAGAAGAAGAGTGGATGACTAATATTCCATTGTACGCAGTGAGTTCAATTTAAATTGCTCTGAGTGTAATTTTATAATCCCGATGTCCCATTAAACCAAAACTTTGTGTACCTTTGTGAGAATTTTACGTATAGAAAATAACAGATTTTATTTATGATGAATCCAATAATTAAGCGTATCGAACTGTCAGACGGACGTGAGATAACGCTGGAAACGGGAAAGTTAGCTAAACA
>JAAZCL010000417.1 GCA_012513315.1 Bacteroidales bacterium
CCCTCAAATCGTAAAGAAGCAATATCTCCATTCTCACGCACCGCAGTGGTGTCATACATAACCTCGTTTGTATTAGGGAAAACACGTTTATATCGATATTTGTATTTCCCCGATGAAATTATGTACTCGCCATTTACCGAAGCACTTATGTTATCATTGATTTTATATTCATAAAGAAAAGATGGATTAACAAGATCAAACGACCCAGTTTTAACAGATCCTTTAAGGTTATACTGTTTATTATTATCGAAGCTAGGTATGCGGGTGCGCAGATAGATAGTAGCAGAAGAACCAAAGTCTTTGCCTGGTTGAAAAATATTGCTCTTTTGTCCATTATAAAGCGATATCTCTTCTATATTTTCAAGAGAAAACTTTCCTAGGTCTATCTGCCCATTTTGCGCATTGCCCAATTGAATACCGTCGTAAAACACGCCCACGTGGTGAGTGCCCATGCTGCGCACGTTCACAGTTTTAAGTCCACCTATACCCCCATAATCCTTAATTTGCACACCAGAGAAATATCTAATAGCATCTGCAACCGAAAACGAACTAAGGTTCTTGAGCTTCTCGCCCGATAGCTTTTGTACAGGAATAACCTCATTCATAAGAGGACTACCCACAACAACAAATTCATCTAGTTGCAGCCACATTGAGGTAGAGTCTTTTGCCGACTGAGCACTAAGAGCACCTGTTGCAGTGTGCAATATGCAAACCACTAATAAAGTAAAGAAACGAAAACGTACCATAAAGCCTTTAATATCTTTGGCTTTTGGGAAAAGAAACAGTTGAAACAGGGATGAAATTAACGACGAGTCGTATGTATAATATACCAAATGGAGTTGGTAAAGAAGAACCCTTACTTGTTTCGAAGCTTTATTTCCCGAAAGCTATAAAAACATATATCGATTCTGGCAGGTCTTCTGACTTACTCCCGTGTTTGAACGCCTTCCCATCTGGTTAAAGACAGTGGCAAAGAGGTTTTGTTCAACACGTAAGCGGAGCTTACAGCAGCGGGTCTGTTCAGGATTTACACCTGATTCCCTTTTCATCAATCACTTCGAAGCCTTTGAAGTGATTAAAACCAAAAATTCTGTGCAAAGATATGGCATTCTTTCGAATGTTAAACAATATTTATTAAAAATAATATACGATTGTTTTTAACGTTTTAGTTTTAAGAGTTTTAAAGAGGTGAAATATACTTATAGAGCATAATATAGTTATTCAAAGCGCCTGATTTTATTCTTAAAAGGACCTTGCTTTGTTCGTACCTTGCTCTTACCTTCTCCATATAAACTCCGTATATATATGAGAAGGGTTAGGAGCTGGTTATAATTTATTAGGGAGTTGGTTAGAAGTTAGTGTTAACAAAAAACAGGACGATACTATATAAATAGAGTTATAAATTAAAGCTTTGCCGACTCAGTATAAGCATCGTGATAAAAAATAAGAGTGCGTTTTTCATCCCTAACCTTATCCATAAACTTCTTTTTCTCCTCCATGGCCACAACCATGCTGTTATCATAAGCACAAAGCCAGCTGAGTTGGAGGTTTAATGAAGTTGGAACCACATCGCCCGGGAAAGCATACTTACCATCTTCGTTTTCAAATAATACTGCAATCTGACCAGGAGAGTGACCATCATAAAGCTCAAGATAGATATTCTCGTCGAGTTGTATGTCGTCCAGAACAAACCTAAGTTGCCCTGCATCATAAATAGGCTCTATATTGTCTGCGAAAAATGAGCTCGCCTCGAATAGCGAAGGCTTGCGATAGTTGTTCCACTGCTTTAAACTTAAATGATATGTGGCGTTGGGGTAGGCGGGCACTGCTTCGTTGTTATCGTTTAGCACTGTGTTGCCTCCACAATGATCGAAATGAAGGTGCGATACTATTACATCTGTAACATCTTCTGGCTTGTAGCCAATCTTACTGATTTCGTCTCTTATATCTTTCTGATCGAAAGGCTGAAAGAATTTTAGTTTAGAGTCGTGCTTATTTCCTATACCCGAATCGATAAGAATACGCCGTGTTTCAGTCTCTATAAATAGGCATCGCATAGCCATTACACACATGTTATTGTCGTTTGTTTTGTACTTGGCCGACCAGTATTTCTTGGGCACCGGACCAAACATCACTCCGCCGTCTCCCATAAAATAACCTGATTCAATAATATGAAACTTAAGCATATTGTTGTATTTTTGTAGCAAATTTACTATTTTATTTATGAAGATTCCCGAAAAGAAGTATAATATTGCAGAGTATTTGTTGTATATGTGGCAAATAGAAGACCTTTTGAGAGCCTATAACCTGGATATTGATTTAATTCAGAAATCTATTATCGATCCTGTATATGAAACCGAAAGCGAGCGCAATAAAGCACGCAATTGGTATGAGGGACTGGTGATGATGATGAAGTCTGAGGCTGTGCAACAGAACGGTCATCTTCAGATTAATAAAAATATTATTATTGAGCTCACCGACTTGCACTTGCGACTCCTTAAAGATCCTACAGAGTCTGATTATATTGGTGTTTATTACAACACGCTTCCGTATATAGTGGAGCTTCGTTCTAAATCGGATGATAAAGAGGCACCTGAACTTGAAACTTGTTTTATTGCTCTTTATGGTTATCTGCTTTTGAAAGTGCAGAAAAAAGAGATCTCTAAAGAAACGCAGGCGGCAGTTAAGCAAATTACGGCGTTGTTGAGACTTCTTTCTAAAAAATATAGAGAGGTAGATGAACAAGAGCAGAATATTGTATAGAAAAGGAACTTATGCAAGCTTGTAATTGGATCATTTTATATAACGTTTTGGTGAGGTACTTTTAAATAATTGAAGTATGGCAATAATATTAGAGGCTATTAAACTTTTGGGTGCAGGCGAGAAAGAGGTTGTAAGGGAGCAATATTTTTATGGACTAGTTGAGAAAAATGTGTTGGTAACAGGTGCTGATGGTCAGCTGGGTAGCGAAATTAAGGTGCTTGCACAAAAGACAAACACTCCATTTAAGTTTCATTTTACAGATGCCGATAATCTTGATATAACAAGTAAAGATAAAGTTGAAGAATACGTTAAAATCAACCATATTCAATATATAATTAATTGTGCTGGATATACCGCTGTTGATAAGGCCGAAGCAGATAGTGACAAAGCATTTGAGGTTAATGTAACTGGTGTTGAAAATATAGCATTGGTTGCTAAACAATTTGGTGTTAAGGTAATTCATATCTCTACAGATTTTGTGTTTGATGGAGCTTCTGAAGTTGCATATACAGAAGAGATGACTCCTAACCCTTTGTCGGTTTATGGATATAGTAAACTAAAGGGTGAAGAGGCTTTAATGCAGATGAGTATCAATTGGATAATTATTCGCACGAGCTGGTTGTTTTCGGAGTTTAAAAGCAACTTTGTGAAGACGATGATTAGCTTAATGAAACAAAAAGATAAGCTCACTATTGTTGAAGACGAAGTGGGCACTCCCACCTATGCTGCCGATTTGGCCGAGATGATTATTCACATTTTGCAATTGTCTGAGAAGGATGAGTGGAAAACAGGTTTATATCATTTCTGTAATAGGGGCGAGGTTTCGAGATTAGAATTTACAAAAGAGATAAAACGCTTGGCAGGAATTAAGGACTGTGAAGTCAGTGGTATTTCGGCGAAAGAATATGGGGCTGTGGCTAAGCGACCGGCATATAGTGCTCTTGACCCATCAAAAATAGCTAATGCTTTTAGTGTTAAGATTCCAAGTTGGGAAGAAGCACTTGAGCGTTGTATTAAAAAAATAAACATATAGAATAATTTTCAATAGATGAATTTGAAAAAAGAGATACAAAAGCGAAGAACATTCGCCGTGATTAGTCACCCCGACGCGGGAAAAACAACACTTACAGAAAAACTATTACTCTTTGGAGGTGCAATACATGTTGCTGGTGCTGTAAAGTCGAATAAGATTAAGAAAAGCGCTACATCCGACTGGATGGAGATAGAAAAGCAACGTGGAATTTCTGTTGCCACCTCTGTTATGGGTTTTGATTACAATAAGCATAAAATAAATATTCTTGATACTCCTGGACACCAAGACTTTGCCGAAGATACTTTTCGTACTCTAACAGCTGTAGACAGTGTTATAGTGGTGGTTGACATTGCAAAAGGTGTGGAGGTGCAAACGCGCAAGCTTATGGAAGTTTGTCGTATGCGAAACACTCCGGTGATGATATTTGTGAATAAGCTAGACCGTGAGGGTAAAGACCCTTTTGATGTTCTGGATGAGTTAGAAGAGGAGTTGCAGATTGCTGTTCGCCCACTGAGCTGGCCCATTGATATGGGCGATAGATTTAAGGGAGTTTATAATCTTTATAGAAATAGCCTCGACCTCTTTAAACCGAGTAGGCAAGTAGTTACGGAGTCTCTTAATTTAGATATAGAGTCATCTGAATTAGAAAAACATATTGGTGATAGTCTTTCTAATACACTTAGAGAAGAGATTGAACTAATTACAGAGGTGTATTCAGAATTTGATAGAGAAGAGTATCTGGCAGGTAAGCTTGCACCGGTGTTTTTTGGTTCTGCATTAAATAATTTTGGTGTAAAGGAGCTGCTAGACTGCTTTTTAGAGATTGCACCATCACCCCGGAAGGTGCAGGCAGTGGAGCGAGTGGTGGATCCTTATGAACCCACGTTTTCGGGATTTGTATTTAAGATACATGCTAATATGGACCCCAACCATCGTTCGCGTATTGCATTTGTTAAGATCTGCTCGGGCCAGTTTGAGCGAAATGTAAATTATAAGCACGTACGTTTTAACAGGATGATGAAATTCTCATCGCCCACAGCATTTATGGCTCAAAAGAAAGAGATTTTGGATGAGGCATTTGCAGGGGATATTGTGGGATTGCCAGACACGGGCAACTTTAAGATTGGAGATACTCTTACATCGGGAGAGGACCTGCATTTTAGAGGCTTGCCTAGCTTCTCTCCCGAGATGTTTAAGTATATTGAGAATGCCGATCCGATGAAGTCTAAACAGCTTCAAAAAGGTATTGATCAATTGATGGATGAGGGTGTTGCACAGCTTTTCACCAATCAGTTTAATGGACGAAAGATTATTGGTACGGTGGGTCAGCTACAGTTTGAAGTAATTGAATATCGTTTACTTCATGAGTATGGTGCACAGTGTCGTTGGGAACCTATTCAACTATATAAAGCATGTTGGATAGAGAGTGAGGATAAAGAACAGCTTGCCGATTTTAAAAAGCGTAAGTATCAATATATGGCTCACGACAAGCAGGGTAGGGATGTATTCCTTGCAGAATCTAATTATATATTGATGATGGCGCAGCAGGATTTTAAGAATATTAAATTCCATTTTGCATCGGAGTATTAATAGCTTACTCTTATTCCTCCTTTGCCATGTGTATGGTCATTTGCTGCAATGAACTAATCATACCCCTCTTGTATAGATTTTGATAAATATTTTCTGTGAGGTCGTTATTAACCCCCCATAGATCGCCTTTTTCGGCCCATACCCTAACAGTAAATTCAAGCGTGGCTGTGTTTATCTTTGTCATTCTTGCATACGGGTCGGGCTGAATAAGCACTTTTGGATGTTCGCGCGCAATAGCCAATAGCTCTTTTTTTACTTCCTCAACATCGCTTCCATAATCAACATTTACAATAATATCTGTACGAAGAGTACCATCTAAGCTATTATTATTTGTGATGTTACCTGTAGAAAGCGGTCCATTTGGAATATAAACAGTTTTGTTATCTCCCGTTCTGAGTATGGTGTGTAAGATGCCAATGCTCACAACTGTGCCTTCAAGCCCTTGAGCCTTAATGTAATCGCCACCTCTAAATGGTTTGCTAAGTAATATAAGTACACCACCGGCAAAATTAGACAGATTGTCTTTCATGGCAAGACCAATAGCCAATCCCATAGTACCAATTAATGCTGCAATGGAAACGGTTTTTACTCCCACGGATCTAATTATTATCATAAAGAGCACGACAAAAAGAACAGTTTGAATAATGCTGCTTATGAATCCTTTAAGTACGGCATCCCACGAGCTTTTCCTTAATATCTTGTTACTAAAACCGTTTATTTTTAATATTATAAATCGTCCAACAAAAAATAAAACGAGAGCCAGAACAATATTTGCTGCTAAATCAATACCCCAAGTTAGGGCGTTATCTAATACCTGCTCGAACTGACCAGTCTTTATTAATTCACCAAAGGTTGATTGTGGGGCTGTATGCAATGTGATGCTATCTGTTGGAATAATTGGTTGTAAGAGAGATGACATACTCATATAATTTATTTTAATTGGTTGCAAAGTTACTACAAATACAGAAAAAAACGTCTATTTTTGTGCTTCACCCTTTAATAGGGGTGATTAAAACCAATATTTGGATGTTTATCCCTTAACTGGAGTTTTTAAAACCTGAAGAGGTGTGTTTGTAACCCATAAGTTAGGGGTGATATAAACATTAAGTGTATTGTTTATAATCCTTCAGTAGTGATTTTTATAATTAGAACAAATAAAGCAAATGAAAATTTTTAATATACTTGTAGTTGCACTCATGTTAGTAATGTCTGTGCAGGTAAAAGGACAATCGCCCAACTACATGGAGTGGGTAGAACGCTCTGCAAATCATATAGATAATAATAATCTTGATAGTGCAGCCATTTCTTTGCAAAGAGCAATGAGGCTTGATCCAGCAAACGAAAACAACTCGGTATTACTTCTTAATCTGGGTATCATACAGCGTCAGCTAAGGGATTACGATAATGCATATATCTCGTTTACAGCTTCATTAGCAAATAACCCTATTCCGGATATTGTGCTACATAATAGAGCATCGTTACTTGTAGAGCTTGGTAAATTTGATGAGGCTATGGAAGATTATAATTTACTAATTATCGATTTTCCCGATGATTTAGAGGCACATTATCGTAGAGGGCTTCTTTTTCTAGAAGAGAATAATCGTGTTAAGGCTGAAGCAGATTTTAGAAAATCTGAAGAGATTGATCCAAATAATATGTATACAAAACTCAGTAAGGCATTACTATTTAAACTTGATAATAAGTGGGAACTTGCCGAAATGGTGTACACGGATTTGATAAATAATGAAACAAATGGAGATCCGAGCTTTTACATGAACAGAGCAGAGTGCTATATTAATAACGGTAAAACACTTCTTGCTTCGGCAGACTTACGCTCTGTGGAGCTTTCGCAAAGTAATAATCCTTATTACTTTTTCCTTCGCGGTAGGGTGCGACTAGATCAGTTTGACAAGACTGCTGCTAAGGCCGACTTTAACAAAGCAAAGTCTATGGGCTACGATGAGTCAATTGTTGATGAGTGGTTGAAAAAGGCTGAATAAATTTGAAAATACTGAATAGAAGTAAAAAGACTGTTTAAATTTGATGAATATGAATAGAGCAAAAACTCTTTTTTTAGAGTTATTGTCTGCAGCAATTTGGGAGCGTACTGCTGATTCACAATTGTTTGAGAGTGTTGATGGCAATTTGTGGGAACAGGTTTGCGAATTGGCCATAGATCAAAAGGTAGTTGCTCTTATTTTCGATGGTGTTTTGTCTTTGCCTGCTGAATTACATCCAGAGAAAAAAATAATATTTAAGCTTCATCTGCAAAGCGAGTCAATTAAGAGAACGAATAATCGAATTAATAATGTCCTCAAAAAGCTGTCTGCAGAGTATGAAAAGTTAGGTTGCCCATTTGTTTTGCTTAAAGGACCAGCCAATGCCTTTTTTTATCCTAATCCTTTGCATCGTACTACGGGCGATATCGATGCATTTTTATACCAAAAAGGCGATTACCAAAAAGCCAATAATTGGGCACGAAGTAAGGGGCTTGAGATAGAGCCGGAAAATATTCATCACCAAGCATTTAAATATGAGGGTGTACTCATTGAAAATCATAAATGGGTGTCTTATTTCGGTATAAGAAAGTTTGACAAACTTTTAGAGCAAAAAGTAGACGAAATTAATGCAAGCAATGAGTTCTTGAGCATTGACATAGATGGGGTGGAGGTGAAGACGCTTCCTCATGAGTTTAACGCATTCTTTCTCTTTCAGCATATCTTCCATCATTTCATACATTTGGGAGTGGGGATTCGTCAGCTGTGCGATTGGGTGTTGTTCTTCGACCGCTATTCTTCTCTAATGGATAAAGATGCTTTTATGCGATTGGCAATAGAGTTTGAATTGCTATACGGAATGCAAATATTTGCTTCGGTTGCCGTGAAGTATTTAGGCGCAAACCCGTCTATCTTTCCATTTGCTATTAATACCGAATATGAGTATGTGGACATGGTAATGGATGATATTTTTAGCGGAGGGAGTTTTGGTTACGCTATTTTCCAAAATAAAAGATTTCGTACATCTCTGCATAGAAAATGGTATTCGTTCAGCTATTCCAGCAAACGGTTGCGCAGGATTCACAAAATAGCACCCAGTCATACTGCTAACCTGCCACTAAATAAAGTAATGACAAACATTAAGATCTTATTTAAATAAGAGATGCAAATAAGTACACCCGGCGAGAATCGAACTCGCATCGTCGTAACCGGAATCCGGTAGTCTATCCATTGAACTACGGGTGCTTATTATTTTATACCTGGGAAGGTTATTCATTTAAAGACAGATTCATCCCACTTTAATGTAACACTATCGCTTTTTAAATATGCTTCAAACTCCTTAAGGTGCATATTTGAGAGTCTGTCTTTATAATGGAACAGCAGTGTTAAATCTGTATTTGTTTCATCAAATTTTGCAGAGATTGGATAAATATCGGGCAAAGATAGGGCATATTTATAATTATCTAAATCTTTTTTTGAAGAATCCATAAACAATTCAGGTGAAAGCGTAGGAAGTAATAATTTACCATCAAGCTCTTTCCAATCGGTTGTGTAAAATGTGATGATGCTATTGCATACATCTGTTTTGGCACCTCCACAGACAGTTTGTATTACTGATACAATTGCTGAATCTCCCGATATAGGCAGGAGTTTTATTTGCGTATTTCCAACTTCCGAGGTAATTATATTTAAATAGCTGCTACTATGATTCACTTTTTGAATCTCTCCGAATATGTAGGGTACTGTTGTTTTGGTAGTGTCTACTATCAGCATTGTTTTATTGCCTTCTGAAACACCGGGGAGCAGCTCGGTGGGCATCGACTTAAATATGTCGTTAATAGTCTGACCATAAACTGCTTGTTTATGCACTACAAATGAGACTAATAGAATTAAAGTGAAGATATGTTTTTTCATTTATTTTTGTATCAATGTATTATTTAATTTGTAAGAATTCCAATCTGTTTCATGTCAATGGACGGGTTGCCGCCATCTGTACCTTCAATTGATTCTATTCTTATATAACGAGCATTAACGGCATCGTCAAATGTAACACTTTGTGGAATTGGGTTGTTCTTTATATTACTAAACTCGTTAGTAATTACATCACTCCATGCTTCACCATCTTCACTTACCGAGAAAGTATATTTGAATATTGATTCCATAGATTCAACAGGTGAATAGGTAAATCCCTTTATTGTATAGCTTTCTCCCAAATCTATGGTTAGTGGATGAGGATTGCCAACTACCCAGCTATCTGATGAGATGTCTGACGACTTAAATTGTGCGATACTTCCTTCTAATACAGGGGCAAAATAGGCGCCTATCTTTTTAATGTTTGCAATGTCGCGTGTCTCCTCAATTGTAATACGTATTTTTGTAGGCCTAATATCTGCAAATCTAAGTAGGCGTTTATATCCTATTGTTGTTCCTTCGGTAAGCTTAACCCACTCATCGTTTATTAGACCTTCTACTATAAACTCTTCTACCCGCTGTCCTTTTAGAATATCTTCCTGAAGCATTACTGTATTGATGACTTGCCCTTCATGCACATTAAACTCTTTGCTTGCACCTGATTTTGCTTTCCATTCTACCTCTCCATCGGTTAGTTTTTCATTACTGAAAGTGGAGGTAATATAGTCTCCAAACTGACTTAGATGTTTTACATCAACTTCATGTATTAGGCCTCGAGTATCGGGGGGAACATTAAGAAGTAGTACTGAGTTCATTCCTACAGATTGGAAATAGATGTCTACAAGCTGTGCTAATGTTTTAACCTGACTGTCTTGCTCGGCATGATAAAACCATCCTGGTCTTATTGAAACATCAACTTCAGAAGGATACCAGTACAATGATTTAGCTTCAACAATAAGTTCATTGCTTCCCAGATCTTCTGTTGTATTGGTTATGTTTAATCTATTGTTCTCGCTGATAATTGTATTATTTATTTCTGGCTGTAATGGAGTAACGCTCCATTCAGTTTCTCTGCCCAAGCCACTTTCGTTGCCAACCCAGCGAACATCGTCACCCATGATAGCTTTCACTGCCATTGGTTGCAGGCTATCTATTACATGATAAAAACGGGTCCAGTCGTACTCCTGTACTTTTCCATTTGGTCCTTCACCGTTAGCTCCATCAAACCATACTTCGTGAATCTCTCCATAATTTGTAAGTAATTCAATAAGCTGTTGTACAAACATACGGTTGTAAGCAGGTGAGTCGCCATAACTCTCTGCATTTCTATCCCATGGGGATAGGTATACACCAAACTTCATATCATGCTTATCGCAGGCATCTCTAACGGCCTTTACAACATCGCCCTTGCCGTTTAACCAGCTTGATGAAGAAACAGAGTGTGCTGTAGTTTGGGTTGGCCAGAGGCAGAAGCCATCGTGATGTTTTGCAGTTAAAACAACCATTTTAAAGCCTGCATCTTGTAAAGATTCTACCCACTGCTCAGCATCAAAATTGGTTGGGTTAAATAGGTTAGGGTCTTCACTACCATCACCCCATTCTCTGCCGGTGAAGGTGTTTATGCCAAAATGTATAAATGCTGTTAACTCTAGCTGCTGCCATTCGTACTGACTTTCTGTTGGCACCACATAAGCGGCTAGCTTTACTTTTTGATCTTTGGTAAGCAGGTCGGGGAAGGAGATGTGTTTCTCGAAATATGTGTTTGCTCTTTGATTGCAACCCGTTAATATTGTTAGTGCCACCAAGAGCAGTGAAACAAGTCTTTGGTAGTGGAAAGTAACTTTAATCATCATTATTAATATTAATTGAATAACAAAGTTACTCTTTTTGCACCACATACAAATAAAAAAACCACCCTTTTGAGGTGGTCTCTGCAAAACTACTAGCAATAAACTTAGTTTAATTTGATGGTAGCTTCTTCAACAACTTGGTTAAGTGTATCAGCTGCAGCAGCTGCTTCAGCTTCGATGACTGCTTGAATGCTGTCAGACTTAACTTTTGCGATACTGTCAACTCTAGCTACTTCTGCCAAACTATCTAGTCTGGCTTGTTCAGCATTTACTTGTGCATTGTTGCAAGAGACAAATCCCAATGTTGCTATAGTAGCAACTAATAACACCGCTTTTTTCATTACTTTATAAAAATTAAACGATAAATAATTTTGAGAACAAAATTAAACTGTTTTTATTATATTGTGCTCTAATGAGCTTTATCTGACTCTTAATCAGGGAGCTAATTGAATACATCCTTCTAAAAACTTTGCAAATGTATATCATTAAACATGTTATACAACATGTTTGGCTGTTTATTTTTAGTTAAATAATATTAATCGATTGTTTTGCTTGATTTTAAGCCACTTTAGCTGTGCAGAAATGTATTTTTTATTGATAAAGGAAGCGTTTAATGCTCTTTTTTGGTGTCTTTTCAAATTCTTTTTCTACTAGTTCTATAGCACTCAGTCTTTCGTATTGGGCAACAGATTTGTTGAGTATACCTTTATTTGTTTCCATAATATTTACAAGCTGATCATTGCTAATATTATCAGATCGCATTGCCTCTTTGTCGGGATAAACAAGTGCTACGAGTCTAAACTCACGCAATATCACAACACATTCTGATATATAGGGGAGATTGTTTAAACGTGATTCTATTTCTTCGGGGTAAATATTTTGACCATTTGCCGAAAGTAGCATCGATTTATTGCGACCTTTTATAAATAATCTCCTACCTTTCATTATGCCTAAGTCGCCTGTCTTTAGCCATCCGTCAGAGGTAAAGGTAGCATCGGTAGCTTCAATATTCTTGTAATAACCCTTCATCACATTTTCTCCTCTAACCTGTATCTCGCCTGCAATATTCTCGGGGTCAGGTGATTCTATTCTCGCTTCCATGATATCTTCTAGCACAGACCCGCATGATGTTGGAACAAAATTAGAATGTTTATCAAATGCAATAAGTGGTGCACATTCGGTCATACCATATCCAACACTAAATGGGAATCCTATTTTATAAAAAAAAGCTTCTGCTTCGGCATTGAGTGCAGCACCTCCAATAACAACTTCTCTGAAATTGCCTCCCAAAGAGTTAATAAGACTTTTTTTGAGTTTGTAGAAAATAAGTTTGTTGATTCCTTCAATTTTAAGTAAAAACTTCATTACAGGCTGATTAATTACAGGTAATATTTTCTTCTTGTATATTTTCTCAAATATTAACGGAACTGTAATAATTATATTTGGTTTTACTTCTTTAAAAGCATTAATAAGATTTTGTGATGTAGGGACAATTCCAAGTAGTGTAATATGAACTCCTGCAGATAGTGCATACAAAAAATCAAATGCACATCCATATACATGTGCCATTGGAAGAAACGCTAATGTTCGTTCACCTCTAAACAGTAAATCGAGTTTATCTGCATATATGATATTTCCGGCAAAATTGTTTGCTGTAATCATTACACCTTTACTAAAACCTGTTGTTCCGGATGTGTAATTAATACATACAACTTCATCATTATCTACATGTTTATATTTAATATCATCTTTGGTGAAACCGTTTGGATATTTCTTGGTGAATAATATGTCTATTGAATCAGCTATTTTGCTAATATTGTTGTTGTTGCTAGTAATGAGATTAAATGTTGGTATATTAAATACCGGAATATTTATATTGTCTTTATTTAGCTTTTCCCAAATAGACTCATTTATAAACAAAAGTTTTGAGTCGGAGTGTTCAATTAAGTGCTCCATACTTTCATTATTGAACTCGTGTAAGATAGGTACTATCACAGCGCCATAGGTGATTGTTGCCATAAACAAAATAGACCAAGATGAATGATTCTTGCCTATTAGAGCAATTTTATCGCCTTGTTGTATATTTAACTCAGAAAACAATATATGGAGATTAGCTATTTCACGAGCCAGCTCACCATAACTATATGAAGTGTTAATCTTATAGTCGGTTAGAGCTGGTAAGTCCCAATTGTTCTTGAAACCATCTTCATATATTTTAATAAAATTCTGTTCAATCATATATTTAATTTTCTGTTTATTGCACACTTTGTGTAATAGTGTGTAAAAATAGTTGCAAAAAATTTATTATCAAAGTAAAAATGACAATAAATTGAGAGTAATATTGTAATTTTGTGAGTTAATAATCTGAATGTATATAATAATTACAGCTAATTTTAATAAAAAGGTCAGATTCAGAAAGAATGAAAGAGTATGATTGATCAATCGATATTTCAAAATAAAACAGCTGCATACTACACGCTTGGGTGTAAATTGAACTTTGCAGAGACTTCTGCAATTGGAAGACAGCTGTTCAATTCGGGTATTACTAGAGTTAGAAAAGGACAACAAGCAGACATATGTGTTATTAACACTTGTTCTGTAACCGAACTGGCAGATAAAAAGGGAAGACAGGCAATTAGAAAGGCTATTCAAGAGCATCCTTCTGCTTTTGTTGTAGTTACTGGTTGTTATGCACAATTGAAACCCGATGACATTGCTAAAATTGAGGGAGTTGATTTGGTGCTTGGTGCCGAGCAGAAACTTGATGTTGTTAAGTATATAGACGTTTTAAAGAAAAAAGATAAGAGTGAGGTTGTAACTTCTAAAACGCATAGGATAAGATCTTTTGTGCCTTCGGTGTCGGCAGACGATCGTACAAGATACTTTTTGAAAGTACAGGATGGATGCGACTATTTCTGTTCATTTTGTACTATTCCATTTGCAAGAGGAAGAAGTCGTAATGGCTCAATTGCAGATCTAGTAAAGCAAGCAGAACAGGTGGTGCTTGAAGGTGGAAAAGAGATTGTGCTTACTGGTGTTAATATTGGAGACTTTGGACACACCACAAAAGAGAATTTTATTGATCTGCTTCAAAAGCTTGATAATGTTGAAGGGGTTGAGAGATTTAGGATTTCATCTATTGAACCTAACTTACTGACTGACGAGATTATTGATTTCGTTGCCAACTCAAAGCGATTTGCACCGCACTTTCATATGCCATTACAGTCGGGTAGTGATGAGGTGCTCAAACTTATGAAACGTAAGTATGACACTGCATTGTTTCGTCATAAAGTAGATAAGATAAAATCGATACTACCTGAAGCATTTATTGGAGTTGATGTTATTGTTGGGGTAAGAGGTGAGACCGATGCCTATTTTGAAGAGGGAAGGGCATTTATTGAAACGATAGACTTTTCGCAACTTCATGTTTTTACTTATTCGGAACGACCTGGCACGCAGGCCCTGCAGATAGATTTTGCTGTAGATGCTAAAACAAAACATGCGCGAAGTAAAACGTTGCTTGATTTATCTGATGAAAAACATTTTGCATTTCATAAATCTCAGATAGGCAATAAAAAAACAGTGTTGTTTGAACATACATTGAGGGGAAAGAAGATGCATGGCTTCACCGAGAATTATATAAAACTATACGCCGATTATAATCCTGATTTTATAAATAAAGCTATGGAGGTTGAGGTAGGTGAATATAATGAGGAAGAAATGGCAATGAAAGCTTTATATTAATGGACGAGGAAGATAGTAAAAAGAGTTTAGGATACTCACTGTTATATGCAGTGACATATCTACTTGCTTTGTTGCCTTTTTCAGTGTTATATGTTTTTTCAGACATACTTTATTTTATTGTTTACTATATAGTAAGATATCGTAGAAAAATTGTGCGAAAGAATCTCAACAATTCATTTCCCGAAAAGAGTGAAAGACAGATTGTTAAAATAGAAAAAGAGTTCTATCACCATTTGTGCGATTGTTACTTTGAAGCTATTAAGCTATTGAATATTTCAGAAGAGGAAATGAAGAGAAGGATGAAGTTTGTGAATCCTGAAATTATAGAGAGACTTACAGCATCAGGGAATTCCTGTATTTTAGGGCTTGGACATTTTGCAAATTGGGAATGGGTGTCATCAATTACTTTGCACTTAGAGTCGAATTTAAAGTTAGGCTTTTTATATAAAGAACTTCATTCAAAAGCATTCGACCAATTGTTCTTAAAAATGCGTAGTGGCTTTGGTGCAGTGCCTATAGAGAAGCTAAGTGCATTTCGTAGTATGGTTCAATTTAAGCAAGAAAAACAATCGATGCTTGTGGGGTTTTTGTCTGATCAGCGACCACCAAGAAATGTTAACCAATATTGGACTAAGTTCTTAAACCAAGATACTAACGTTCAGAATGGTATGGAGCGAATAGCTAAGCATCTTGCATGTTCAATCGTTTATTTAGACATTAAAAAGGTGAAGAGGGGACATTATGTTGCTAAGATTTTTGTAATCACACCAGATGCATCAGATGAGCCCGATAACTTAATAATGGAGAGATATATCAGAAAGTTAGAAGAATCTGTAATTCGCGATCCTGCCTTGTATCTTTGGTCGCATAACCGCTGGAAATTTAATAAACCATCTCATCTCAATGACAACAACTAAAATTAAGATAAAAACTGCTGTTGTAATTTTAAACTGGAACGGTAAGAAGTTGCTTAAACAATTTCTGCCCTCTGTTATTTCGCATACCGTAAGTGATGATTGCAGTGTAATTATTGCCGATAATGGGTCTACCGATGATTCTGTTGACTTTATGAAAACAGAATATCCAGAAGCTCCATTGATTGTTTTAGATAGAAATTATGGCTTTGCCGAAGGTTATAATAAAGCTTTAGAGAAAGTAGACTCTGAATATGTAGTACTATTAAACTCTGATGTTGAAACCACTAACGGATGGATAACTGGTTTAATTTCGTTTATGGATAACAACCCCAACATTGCTGCTGTTCAACCAAAGATTTTGTCTTATAAAGATAGAGAGAAATTTGAATATGCTGGTGCTGCCGGTGGTTTTATAGATAAATATGGATACCCTTTTTGCAGAGGACGTATTCTTAATACTGTAGAAGCAGATGAGGGCCAGTATGATAAAGAAATTGACATCTTTTGGGCTACTGGTGCTTGTATGTGCGTGAGATTGAGTGATTATCAAGAGGCAGGCGGATTGGATGGTCGCTTTTTTGCCCATATGGAAGAGATTGATCTATGTTGGAGATTTAATGCAAGGGGCCGTAGGGTTATGTGCATACCTTCATCAATTGTGTATCACGTAGGTGGAGCATCTTTAAGTAAAGATAATCCTAAAAAGATGTATCTCAACTTTAGGAATAATCTACTAATGTTATACAAGAATGTCACTCCAAAAACCTTCAAACGCACTTTTCTTTTCCGTTATGTTTTTGATTTTATGGCTTTTATTCATTTATTGGTGAAAGGACAGTTTAAAAGTGCCAAGGCAGTTATTAAAGCTTACATAGATTATTTCAAGATGCGTAAATCCTACAAATTAGTAAGAACTGAAAATATGAGTAAGGTTACTGTTTCAGATATTTCAAGTCAGTACAATAAGAGTATATTAATTAATTACTACACTGGGAAAAAGACTTTTAATTCACTAGTCAAATAATTCTGCACTACAATTCTACACTACCAGATTACATCGCCAAACTGCACTATAAAACTGCATTGCCAAATTGTGTAATTAAACAGCACTACTCAAAATTAAAACTTAAAGTAATCATTCTTTGAGTGGCTTTAGATAAAGAATTTGCATATTTCAAGAGGTTTTTATCTTTTAAATCAACTCTATCTTTATTAAGAATATCAATTAGTCCAAAGCTGAATTTCAGTTCTGGGGCAAGCTTAAACATAGGCAAATAGAAATCACAGCCAACACCCACATCTATACCAAAATCGTAGGGTTTTAAAAGAACTGCCAATCCTTTATTAGAAGCTAACTCCATACTACCATATCCTCCAAAAAGTAAATAAGGACGATAATTATTTGTTCTTCGAGCCGATACTTTAAGGTTTACTGGTATCGAAAAGTAATTGTTACGAACAGTAGTGTTATACTCCTCCCCAGAAGATTGTTCTTTAAAAACAAAGCTCTTATCTCCTAATAGAATAGTAGGTGTTATTCTTATATTTATGTATTGGTTAATATATGCATCGCCAATAATACCTACTGCAAACCCAGGAGAATAATGGGGTATTTCAGAAAACCACACCTCGCCGTTGTCATTAATTAATCCCGATTGAGCAAGAATGAGATCTTGAGTATGAAAACCAAGAGTGAACCCAATATGAAAATGGCGTTGATCTGCATAAGGTTGGTTCTGTAATTTTCGATGCTGACCAAACAGGCTTGTTGTAAACAAAACTATTATTAGCAGAATATATACACTCTTATTTCTCATTACTCTTAAACGAGAAAATTGCACTTTTATTATATTAAGGCAAAGATTTTAATTGATGTGTTATAAATAGATATTACTAATGACAGATTTTTTAATTTTATAACATAAACTTTTTTCGTAATTAAATAAAAGCTGTACCTTTGTAGAATACAAAATCTTTTTATAACAATTTAAATTTTAATTTAATATGGCTTACGTAATTGACGACAGTTGTATTGCCTGTGGTTCATGCATTGATGAATGTCCTGTTGATGCAATTTCAGAAGGCGACATTTATTCAATTGACGCAGATTTATGTACCGATTGTGGTGCATGCGCAGATGTTTGTCCTACAGAATCAATTCATCCAGCATAAAAGACTGTATCTAGAGACAAAAAAAGCTGAACAAATAACGTTCAGCTTTTTTTTGTGCAATAACTATAAAAAAATCCGATAGGAGTTTTTGAAACTTCCTATCGGATTATATTTTGATTTATAACCTGTGATGGTTATTATCGTTTTGCTAAATTAAGCGTTTACTGTGTTCATGTGCGTAATTAAGTCTAGTAACTTAACTGAGAATGCCCACTCGTTATCATACCATGCAAGTACTTTAACAAAATTAGGACTTAATTGAATACCTCCCTTTTCGTCGAATACAGAAGTGTGTGGGTTGCCGATGAAGTCGCTAGAAACAACAGCTTCGTCAGTATATCCAAGTACACCTTTTAATTCACCTTCTGAAGCTTCTTTCATTGCAGCGCAAATTTCTTCATAAGTGGTTTCTTTCTCTAAACGTGCAGTAAGGTCTACTACAGAAACGTTAAGAGTAGGAACACGAAGTGACATACCTGTTAGTTTACCGTTTAGCTCGGGAATTACTTTACCTACTGCTTTAGCAGCACCTGTAGATGAAGGAATAATGTTGCCCGATGCAGCGCGTCCACCTCTCCAGTCTTTAGCTGAAGGACCATCAACAGTTTTCTGAGTTGCTGTTGTTGCGTGAACTGTAGTCATTAACGCTTCTGCAATACCAAATTTGTCATTCAATACTTTAGCAATTGGAGCTAGACAGTTAGTTGTACAAGATGCATTTGATACAAATTGCTCACCTTTAGAGTAAGTTTTGTGGTTTACGCCTACAACATACATGTTTGTATCGTCTTTTGAAGGACCTGACATCACAACATATTTTGCGCCTGCATCAATATGCGCCTGAGCTTTATCTTTTGAAAGGAAAAGACCAGTTGATTCAACTACATATTCAGCACCTATAGCGTCCCACTTAAGATCGGCTGGGTTTCTTTCTGAAGATACACGGATTTCTTTTCCATTTACAACTAATTTTCCGTCTTTTACGTCTATTGTACCGTTGAATGTACCATGAATAGTGTCATACTTTAACATATAAGCTATGTAATCAACATCAAGTAAATCATTTATACCCACAATCTGGATATCTTCTCTACCTTGAGCAGCACGGAAAACCAAGCGTCCGATGCGACCGAAACCATTTATACCTACTTTAATCATAATTTTTTGAATTTTATTTGTTAAAAGTGTTATCTATTTTTGCCTAAAAACTATCTTTTTAATAGAAACACAAAAATACATAATCTTTTCTTTTATATAAAATATTTTTATGCAAAAAACTGTAAATTATAAACATAAGCGTATCATTATTTTGTTCTCTCTTGCTTCCTTCACATGTAAACTGTTTATTTTTGATTAATCAATAGATATAACAATTCTCTTTTCTTTTGCGATATAGTTCCATGCTGTAGAGATATCTTTAAGATTATACTCCTCGGTCTCTATAAGTAGTTTTTTGTCAGCTGCCAAAGCAAACATTTCGGGAAGGAATTCGGTGCTCAGTTTTTTTAATACTTCAGGTGTTAATGATCCAAATCCCGAACCAATTAAAGTTAAATCAACACTTCTCAAAGAGCCTGAGGCTAAATTTATATTATTTCCTGCCATATCTCCAACGGTAACAAACGATATATTACGAGATGATTTGTTTTGAAAAGAATGAATTATAAGTTCTGCTGGTTTACCCCACAAATAATCCAACACTATATCAATTGGTGCAGCAACATCAATTTCTTTTAGACTATCGATAATGCTTACCTCATTCTGATTTAATGATATAGTATAATCAACACCCATAGATTTCAAACTTTGTAATGTGTCCTCATTTCTACCGGTTGCAATTATTTTGGTTGCGCCAAAATGTTTTGCCACCTGAACAGCAACTTTTCCCGTTATACCAGTTGCACCATTAATTAAAATATTTTGTCCGGGTTTCATCTTCGCTCTCATCTTTAGAGGTACAACAGATCCTAATATTGCATTTGGTAATGCGGCAGCTACAACCGGATCGATATTATCAGGTAAGAGTGTATATCTGTTTGCATGTATCAATGCTTTTTCAGCCATAGTTCCAGTTAAACCGTGCGCATATACCAAAGACCCATTCGGTAAAGTACCTACACAATCGGTTCCTACTACCACCGGCAGTGTTTTATATGGAGAGTAATATTCTTTATAAGTCTTTAGCTTATCAAGATTTTTAAGAGCTGCGGCTTTCACTTTTATCACAACTTGCTCATCATCTTGAGAGAATGGTTCTTTAAAATCTCCATAAATGGGTTCAGTTCCTAATCTCTTTAAAATTGCTGCTTTCATAACTCATAAATTGTTGTTTGTAATCTCAAATATATAAAGTATTGTACTACTATGCAATAATAGTATTCCAATCATTGGTGTTTCATGTTGAGGATGGTGAGTTTAGCATTCAAATTTCGAATCATTTTACTATCTTTGTGCTCCCAATAATAAAAAAGATTGAATTTATAATTTATAGAAATGTCCGACGATAAAAAGATTATTTTCTCTATGGTGGGTGTAAGTAAAACTTTCCCACCTCACAAACAAGTTTTAAAAGATATTTACCTCTCATTTTTCTATGGTGCCAAAATTGGTATTATAGGTCTTAACGGATCTGGTAAATCTACACTATTAAAGATAATTGCTGGAATTGAAAAGGAGTATCAAGGCGATGTTGTTTCAGATAAAAGCTTCACAGTGGGTTATCTCGAGCAGGATCCTAGACTTGATGAAACAAAAACTGTTATTGATATAGTAAGAGAGGGTGTTCAGCCAATAATGGATATGCTTGCTGAATATGAAGAAATTAACCAGAAGTTTGGCTTACCTGAGTATTATGAGAATGAAGATAAGATGAATTCTCTTTTTGCTCGTCAGGCCGACCTACAAGATAAGCTCGATGCCTCAGATGCATGGAGTATAGATAATAGACTAGAGCGCGCAATGGATGCATTGCGTTGTCCACCCGAAGATCAATCAATTCACGAGCTTTCGGGAGGTGAGCGTCGCAGGGTGGCGCTTTGCCGACTTCTTTTACAAGAGCCCGACGTTTTACTTCTGGATGAGCCTACCAACCATCTCGACGCTGAGTCAATCGATTGGTTAGAGCAACATTTGCAGCAGTATAAAGGAACGGTTATTTGTATTACTCACGACCGTTATTTTCTTGATCACGTGGCTGGCTGGATTCTTGAACTCGATCGTGGTGAAGGAATTCCATGGAAAGGAAATTACACTTCATGGTTAGATCAAAAAACAAAAAGGATGGCTCTGGAGGAGAAGCAGGCTAGTAAAAGACGTAAAACTCTTGAGCGTGAGCTTGAGTGGATTAATATGGCTCCAAAAGCACGTCAGGCCAAAGGTAAGGCTCGTTTGAATACATATGAGCAGTTACTTAATCAGGACCAGAAAGAGAGAGAAGAAAAGCTTGAAATATTCATTCCAAACGGACCTCGATTAGGAAATAAAGTAATTGAAGCTCATGAGGTATCTAAAGCATTTGGTGATAAGTTATTGTTTGATAATCTAAACTTTATGCTTCCTCCTAACGGAATTGTTGGTGTGATAGGGCCAAACGGTGCCGGAAAGACTACTCTATTTAGAATGATAGAAGAATTGGAGAAACCTGATTCTGGCAAGTTTGAAGTTGGAGAAACTGTTGTAACGGCATATGTAGACCAACAACACGCGTCAATAGATCCAAATAAGACAGTGTATCAGGTAGTATCTGGTGGTTTAGAGTTTGTAAAAGTGGGTGGAAGAGATATTAACGCACGTGCATATCTAGCTCGTTTCAACTTCTCGGGTGCCGATCAAGAAAAGTTGTGTGGAGTGCTTTCGGGTGGTGAGCGTAATCGTCTTCATCTTGCTCTTACATTAAAAGTAGGTGCTAACGTTTTGCTACTCGATGAGCCTACAAACGATATCGACATAAACACTTTACGTGGACTAGAGGAAGGCTTGGAGGGATTTGCCGGATGTGCTGTAGTAATATCGCACGATAGATGGTTCCTTGATCGTATATGTACGCATATTCTAGCGTTTGAAGGTAATTCAGAGGTGTTCTTTTTTGAAGGATCATACAGTGAGTATGAAGAAAACAAAAAGATGCGAATGGGTAATGTTGAGCCCAAGCGAGTTCGTTACCGTAAACTTTAGGTATTCATCTGCTGATTAACATCAATATATGAGAAAATTATTATTGTTTACTTTTATATTTATCTCTTGCTCATTCATATATGGGCAAGAGAAATTATATAAGGGTAGGGTACTCGACGCAAAGTATCATACACCCGTTGCATACACTGCAGTTTATATACAAAACACTAGATACGGTACTGTAGCCAATAATATTGGCGAATTTTCATTTACAGCACCTGATTCATTAAATAATGTTCAACTGGTAATTGCACGTACAGAATATAAATTGCAATATCTAGATGTTGACAATCAGCTTAACGATGAGTTTTTTTTAATAGCTCTAATACCCGATGATTTTGAGCAAAAGTTAAAAGCGATTCAAGATAGCATTTCGGGTATTACAGGCGGTTTTAATTCATTTATAATTAAAGCTACTAATTTTGTTAAAGATGATTGGATTCCGCTTGGTAATTCAGTATCTAATAAATTCGACTTCGGAAGGATTCAAACATTCCCAACATTCAATCCAATTGAGGGATTAAGACTAAGGGCCGGTTTTGCCTCTAATTCGAGGTTAAATCCCAACTTATTTATAAAAGGATACGGAGCCTATGGGTTTGGAGATCAGAAATTTAAATATAGAGGAGAATTAACCTATTCTTTTGATAAAAAAGCTTATCACGATCAGGAGTATCCTAAGAATAATGTCAACTTAATTTATGAGAACGATATCTATTCTCCTGGAGAAATGCATCCTAGGTCGCCAAATAATC
>JAAZCL010000049.1 GCA_012513315.1 Bacteroidales bacterium
GCGAAAGTTGACATAATTTATCCTTTGGGTAATTTATCCTCTAGTTATTTCTTCTTTATCTGAATCCCAATACATTGTTCTGCCTTCAAGATAAGCGCGAGTGCCCATGTGAGCAGTAATTGCTTCCTGAAAACCTTGATCTATATCACATGATGGTTTCTTGCCTGTTCTAATACATTCTAGCCATTCATGCAAATGCAAATATGTTGTATTATACCTTTTACCTCCAACATACGAGTACAACAAACCTCGTTCAGCAAAATACAGTTCGGTTGCAGATGTAATTGCATCTAAATCTCTACCAGGAACATAGTGATAAAATGGCTCACCAGTTTTAATTTTACCTTCTGCTATCTTGTTTTTATATCTCTCAGATCTGGGATCTATGGTAACTGAAAGCGAACTGCCAACCTCCATAGTTGCATCATGACCCATAATTTTCCTAGTTCGTTTAAATTGGCTAGCCAAGGTTGCTGAGTATAACATTGCTATACCCCTGTCGGCAAACTCAAATGTAGTATGAAGCACATCAGGAACAGTTCTGCCATCCTTAAAGAAATACACACCGCCCGAAGATGATGCAGAAGAAGGGATGCCCAGCTTTAATATTTGGTTTATAGCATCATACTCATGAGTTAGCAAGTCGCCACTCAACCCTGTACTATAATCCCACCAACATCTCCAGCGAAAAAACCTTTCGAGGCTAAACTTATCACGTGGTTCGGGACCTACATAAGCAGCTAGCCCAGCAGATGTCATGTAATCCATATACTCTTTTATTCTTTCTGGATCACCATCAAACTGTTTCCAATCGATGGTTTTAGAATTAGCATTAGGGTTAATGTCATAAACCCATGCACCATTAGGGTCGTTTCTATTGGTGCCTGTTTCTATAAGTGTGATAGGACCCAATAGCCCTCTATCAATTATCTCACGTGCTCTTTCATAAGCCTCAATTTGTCTGTTTTGATGACCAAGTTGAAAAACAACATTACTATTTCTCACAAGTTCCCTTAATGCATACGTCTCAGGAACAGTCCATGTCATTGGTTTCTCTAAATATATATGCTTGCCAGCTCTCACTGCATCCATTGTCATTTGCCCGTGCCAATGGTCGGGCGACGCAATTACCACAGCATCCACATCATCTGCAGCAAGTAGCTCTTTGTAATTTAAATATCTTTTTGGTCTATCACCATATTTTCCATTTAAACCCTCTCTGTATATATTTGCACCTGCGGCAATTCCCTCTTCAGCGTGTACATCAAAAATATCACAAACAGCAGTAATTTTAATATTAAGATCTTCCTGTTCAATAAAATCCTGATATCTTTTATTAGATGAATCTGCCTTATTTAAATTTATGAGCTCCTGCACTTCAGATGGAGTTGTAAACCCTAGTCCACTTAATAGCTGTTTTCCCCTTATACCTGTGCCAATAATTCCTATTCTAATAGTCTTACCGTTGGTAGTAGATGGTGCAAACGGTGTAACTTCCGTAGGGAAATGAAACATGTCGGCTGCAGAACGATTGAAAATCTCGTTCTTCTTTTTTTTATAAACACCATATGCCATTGCACCTAAAACAGGTACTGTAGCCAAGGTTTTTAAAGCATCGCGTCTTCCTTTAGAAACAGGTTTGTTTTCTGTGGAACTTTTTTCTGCAGGTTTATTCTCTGTCTGTTTATTCTCTACAGACTTGTTCTCTTCAGAAGTACCCTTCTTGTCGTTATTTATATTGTTTTTATTATTTTCTGACATAACTACTCCTATCTTTTAAAAATGCTCTGTCTAGTCCTATTATTTTAGATGTGGGGAAGAAGTAAAGTACTATTACTGCCACCAACATTATAAGGTTTTTGTCAACCCATAAAGTATTACCTTCAGAGGGGAGCAAATACTCAACATTTAATAGCGGTGGGTGAGCTAAATAATATAATAGTAATAGAAAAGCTGCTCCCAAATAACCAACTCTCTCAAAGAGACCCAATATTAAAAGCAACCCAATAA
>JAAZCL010000418.1 GCA_012513315.1 Bacteroidales bacterium
CATGTTCTAATTTTATAAACTTTTCTTACAATTTCTAGTAGTGCGTTTACAGACTGAATGGATGTGTAGGGTCCGTAATATTTTGAACCATCTTTTACAATATTTCTTGTTTTAAAAATACGCGGGAAATACTCATTTTTTATTACAATAGAAGGGTAGGACTTATCGTCTTTTAGTAATACATTATATCGTGGTCTTAATTTTTTAATTAAATTATTCTCCAAAAGCAAAGTATCTTCTTCGGAGTTAACCACAATATATTTTATCTTCTTTATTTTTCGAACTAATATTCGTGTCTTAGGATGCTCATGGTTTTTATTAAAGTATGATGACACACGTCGTTTTAAGTTTTTTGCTTTACCTACATATATAACCGTCCCTTTCTCATCAACAAACTGGTAACATCCAGGTTGATCAGGTATAATAGCAAGTGTATTTTTAATTTCATCTGTCATACTATTAATTAATAGCACAAAATCTAATCCATATTAGAATTTTATAATAGATATTAGTTCCACCCCGTCCGGAAAATGTTTTCTTCCTTCCAATTCTTCTAGTTCAATTAGAAAATTAATGTAAATATGTTTTACGCCTAGTTTTCTTACCAGGTTATATGCCGCCACCATAGTTCCACCTGTAGCCAATAAGTCATCATGAAGTAATACTACGTCATTCTCATTCAAGGCATCTTCATG
Source organism: Bacteroidales bacterium (assembly GCA_012513315.1). Taxonomy (GTDB): domain Bacteria; phylum Bacteroidota; class Bacteroidia; order Bacteroidales; family Dysgonomonadaceae; genus Proteiniphilum. The sequence continues at coordinate 696 of JAAZCL010000418.1, forward strand.
TATCTGTATAGCATCTTCTCCGTACTCTTTTGTATATTTTTCTTCAATTACTTTATAAGGTAATTTTCCTGGTTTTCTAATTGGAACAAACCCTGCTCCAAGTCTTATTGCTACTGCCGGGCCCATAAAAAAACCTCGCGATTCAATCCCAACTACTTTTGTTATTCCTCTGTCTTTATACAAATCATATATTGTATCCGACAGTTCTTTTAAATGTTCTGGCGATTGAAATAATGTTGTGATATCCTTAAATTGGATTCCCGGTATAGGGAAATCAGAAATGTTTCTAACAGCAGAAGTTAGTCTTTCTATGCTCATTATTATAGCTCTAATTATTAATATTATATTATATTGTTCCACGTGGAACAAGTTTTTTTATCTTCCTAAAAGTATAAGTAGTACTGAAATGTCATTAGGTGTAACTCCTGGTATTCTGCTTGCCTGCGCAATAGTTTCAGGATTAATGCTTGTAAGTTTCTGTCGTCCTTCAGTTGAAATTGATTGTATTTCTTTATAATTAAATTTGTCTCTAATCTTAATATTTTCAAGCCTACTTAGCTTATCAGCCATCATTCTTTCTCTCTTAATATAACCACCATATTTAATTTTTATATCAGCCGACTCAATAATCTCGTCTCTTCTATCCTTTATTAAATCTAATGCTTCGTTAAGAGCAGTTACTTCAGTAGCCATAAGATTAAGATCGATATGAGGTCTTGTAATAAGGTCTAAAAGCTTTACGCCATGTCTAAGCGGGGCAGTGTGTATGCTCTCCAAAAATGGGTTTATTCTGTCGGGTTTAATAGAAAAATTAGAAACAAAATCTATTAATTTATTCACCTCTGTTTCTTTCTCAATAAGAAAGTCCAATCTATCTCTCGAGGCCAAACCAAGATCATAACCACGTTTAGTTAAACGTTCATCAGCATTATCCTGACGTAAAAGTATTCTATATTCGGCACGAGATGTAAACATTCTATATGGTTCATCAACACCCTTTGTTATCAAATCGTCGATTAAAACACCTATGTATGCCTCATCTCTTTTTAGAGTGAATGCTTCACCCCCATGGCAATTTATATGTGCATTTATACCTGCAATTAACCCTTGTCCACCTGCTTCTTCATATCCAGTTGTACCATTAATTTGACCGGCAAAAAACAGGTTTTTTACCATCTTTGTCTCTAAAGTTGGAAGCAACTGTGTAGGGTCAAAAAAGTCATATTCTATAGCATACCCAGGGCGGAAAATATGTACATTTTTAAAGGCGGGAACTAATTGCAATGCTTTAATCTGATTCTGCAAGGGTAGGGAAGAGGAGAATCCATTAAGATAATACTCATGTGTATATACACCTTCTGGCTCTAGAAAGAGTTGGTGACTAGTTTTATCAGAGAATGTAACAATCTTTGTTTCTATACTGGGGCAGTAACGAGGACCAATACTTTGTATCTGTCCATTATATAATGGCGAGTCGTTAAGGCCTTCTCTAAGTGCATCATGAACCTCTTCTGAAGTGTATGTAATCCAACAGCTGCGTTGTTCTAAAGTGCGGTTAACATTGGGTAAATACGAAAACTTATGGAAATCGTCATCACCTTTTTGTTCTTCAAGTAAAGAAAAATCTACACTTCGGCCGTCAATACGAACCGGAGTACCAGTCTTCATACGGTCTGTTTTAAACCCAAAGTCTCTCAGTTGTTCCGACATTCCATAAGATGCAGGTTCACCTAGTCTACCACCACCAATTTGCACTTTACCTACATGTATGAGACCATTCAAAAATGTACCATTGGTAAGTATTACAGATTTAGCTTTAAATTCAACCCCCATACGTGTCTTAACACCAGTAACAACAGCACCGTCAAATAGTAGCTCCGACACCATGTCTTGCCACATATTAAGATTGTTTGTATTCTCTATAATATCACGCCAAGTTTCAATAAACTTCACCCTGTCGCTTTGTACTCTTGGGCTCCACATGGCAGGTCCTTTAGAGCGGTTCAGCATACGAAACTGTATAGCTGTTTTGTCGCTCACAATGCCCATCTGACCACCCAAAGCATCAATTTCACGCACAATCTGTCCCTTTGCAATACCACCTACGGCAGGATTACAGCTCATTTGGGCAATCTTGTTCATGTCCATTGTTATCAACAATGTCTTCGAACCCATGTTGGCTGCAGCCGTTGCAGCTTCACAACCTGCATGTCCGGCACCAACCACTATTATGTCGTAATTAAAATTCATTTTTATCTCCTTACGCTCAGTTAATCAGTCGCAAAGATACTAAAAAAGAAAATGTTATAATTAAGGTTGATGTTAATTACAAATAAGAATGCGGAAATCCTCTTTATCTCAAGTATATACGTAAGTAAATGGGTAAATGATCGCTATAACCTCCTGTATATTTACCTCTGTAAGCTCTATTAGGCTTAGGTTGGTTATTACTGTCATAGTGTAATAAATACTTAGGATTAAATACGTCTGCATATTGAGGCAAGCATTCTAAACTTTCAGATTGAAGCATATGCCCTGATACTATAAACTGATCAAATAATAACCAACCATCATGGTAGGTTGTGCCGATACCTTTTTGATATCTCGGATAAAGTAAATTGTATAGCTTTAATGGCTCTATCTTATTGAATTTTTTCTTTGCACCCAGTATCTCGTCTATACTATTATCATCAGGTGTATCATTGAAGTCGCCCATTATAACAATATTTTGTGACGGATTCTCACTTAATATTTTGTAAACTTCATGCCTTAATTCGCTCGCTACAAAATATCGTCTCCTCTCAGATCTTTCTGTACCTTCACCCCTCGACGGGAAATGTGTAACAAAAAGATGTATGAGTTCTTTGTTTTTTGTCTCACCTTTTACATACAAAATGTCACGTGTACGATCTTCAATTCCCGGTAACTGCACCAAAACAGGCGCCGAGCTTAGTATAGTAAAAGCTTCCTTATTATATATCAATGCAACGTCAGACCCTCTCTCGTCGGGACTATCATAGTGTATAAAACTGTAGTGTTTCATTCCATTCTGGCGAAGGTCATCAATGATGCTCATCATTACAGATTTATTTTCTATCTCTGCCAAGCCAATTACATCTGGCAATTCCGGCTTAACAATATCTTTAATCACTTTAGTAAGCTTCATTACTTTATTCTCAAACCGTTCTGCAGTCCATTCTCTAAACCCTTCAGGCGTATAATCGTCGTCTAAGGTTAATGGATCATCAACAGTATCGTAGAAATTCTCAGTATTGTAAAACATAAAAGAAAAAGGAGTTGGCATAACTTGTATATTTTCAGTTTACAAATGTAAATTACTCATTACTATATAGTTGTTTCAAAGCACTATTTTCAGACTCCCGCATACGAATAGCATCCTCCTCCAATTTATCGTCTAGCCCACACAGATGCAACACTCCATGAATAATTACTCTATGCAATTCTTCTTGAAAATCAGTATTATACTTTTGTGAATTAGATCTTACAGTATCTAAGCTTATAAATATATCTCCCGATATTATATCACCTTCGCTATAGTCAAACGAAATTATATCTGTATAAAAATCATGATCCAAATACTGTCTGTTTATCTCTAATATTTTTTCATCATTACAAAAAAGGTAACCCACGTCACCAATTTTTTTATTGTAACTGTTTGCTATTTTTTTTATCCATGCTGAAGTTTCCCTTTTCTTAATATTTGGGAAATCAATATTATCTGAATCAAAAGTTATTGGCATATCTATTTTTTACTTTTATTAACTTGGAGAATCCATTATTTGCTATCCAAAGAATAGGTAGGCCACGAATACTGCAGCAATTACACCTGCTAAATCAGCCAAAAGCGCATAGGGAACGGTGTAGCGCGAATTTTTAATATTCACTGCACCATAGTAAACAGCCACAATATAGAAAGTTGTATCAGTAGCACCTTGTAAAACGCTAGATAATCTGCCTGCGAATGAGTCGGCCCCAAATGTTTGCATTGC
>JAAZCL010000050.1 GCA_012513315.1 Bacteroidales bacterium
CTTATATATTTTTTATTTATCTCCTGACGTTAGTTTTTGTAACCAATCAGGAACATTACTCTCAGGCATTGGAACACGAGCGTCAGGTGTTGAAGAAAGAGATCTACTGCGTGTATGGGGCACATCTCTGTGACAGTCCCAACAAGCACTACCTCCAATTTCCTGCATCTTTCTCCAGCTATGACGACCAGTTTCTACAAACTCGGTATTCAGTTGAGTGTGACATCTGATACAATTGTTCATAATTGCCTGTGAATTCATCGGAATAGCCCGCATTGCCTGATCTTCAGTGCGTTTTGTAAATACAGCAGCGTGATTATAGCCATTAAGCCCTTTTACAAAATATTTACTGACAATATTGTCCTGTGGAATATGACAATCATTGCAAGTCACATCTCTGCCATGTGAACTATGCATCCATGTTGCATAATAGGGAGCCATAACATGGCAATTTACACATGTTGCAGGATCATCTGACAGATAGCTATATGCTCTAGAAGCGATGAAAGTATAGATAAATATGCCTACAAACGCCCCCGTTATAATAATTGCAGGATATTTCCATCCTCCACGCGGTCTTACTTTATTCCAAAAGTTTCGCAGTATGTTCATGATTTGCTAACTTTAAAGAGTTTTTTACTTTAGTAGCAAAGAAAGAGATAATTAGATAAAAAAAGTGTAATAATTATGACGCTTTTCAAAAAAAAACTATATTAGTACTCTCTAAACAGCTATTACACTAAAAAATTAAAAATCCTGCAAAATGAACAGCGAAAATCCCTATCTACACTATGCACGTATGATTTTTCAATGTCCATTATGTAGTAATGTGCCAGAAGATCAGCGCAACGAATTTCTTAAGGATGTGAAATTCACTGTCAGAGAGTACAATAAGGGTGATGTTATTGTTACACAAGGCTCCTTAAGTGAAACGTTATTTATTGTAATAAAAGGTGAAGTTGCAACCGAGATGGCCGACGAGAAAGGCGATTTTATGGAGATAGAATATATAAAAGCCCCTTATCCAATGGCAACAGGCTTTCTTTTTGCTGCCGATAATCGTTCACCTGTTTCTGCTATTTGTCAAAGCGAATGCAAGGTAATAGCAATCCCTAAAGATAATGTTTACCTCCTTATGCGAAAATACGAAGCATTTATGCTCACCTTCTTATCATATATCTCAAACAAAGTTTTCTTCCTCTCCGAAAAACTGAGATTAGTTTCACTTCGTACAATTCGCGCCAAACTGGCCTACTACCTTCTAAAAGAATCAGAAGGGATGGAGACGTTTAAATTAAAAACCTCAAGAGAAGATATGGCTCGCCTTTTTAGTGTGTCGCGTCCAGCACTTGTGAAAGTGATGATGGAAATGGCTGAGGAAGGTATAATTGAAGTAGAACGAAGAGATATAAAGATTAATAATAGAGCTTTGCTGCAAAACATGTTTTAGAATTATCTTCACTAGTCATACTGATGAAGCAGAAGTATAAGTTTCATTAGCAGAATTGGGATCAATTGACAAAGGCATAGAAGACATTAATAAAGGAAACGTTGCACCTCACCATGAAGCGAAAAAAGATTCCGTAATGCAATCTATAATATGGAGTAATCGTGCAATTGATGAATTAGAGATAACGTACACACACTTCTGAAACTTGCATGAACTATACCATGTGTTATGTGCCATTATTATTGATTTTATCAATTATTGGAATAATTTCCTTTATCGCGTCTTCCACTTTAAGCTTAAAGTAAGTATTCGGTCTTCTCCGTATTTTATTCCAAGTTTTCTTAGACCCTTCCACAAACTCTTCCAATAACTTGGAAAACATTCGGAGACAGTTTGGAGTTTTAGGAGGTTTTTTGTATATGGTTTAAAGGAAGCAGTTCAGCAAGATCCATCGTGTAGTCCTGGTCATAATCATGTATATGACGCAACACATATACCATCCAGTCACGGAAGTTTACATCTGCAGCTTTGCAGCATCAAAGTAAAGAGTAGATAACTGCAGCATCTTCTGCAGCGTCATGATTTCCACAAAACAGGTAGTTCTTCCTGCCAAGTGCCAGACCTATAAGGCTGTTTTCAGCAAGGTTATTATCTGTGTGATACCTGCCATCCAGATGATAGCGGCTTAAACGGTGATAGATGTCATAGCAGTATTTTATCGCCTTACCTATCGGGCTTTTTGGCAACACTTTACCGTATTCATTCACGAGCCACTTTTCAAAGATAACCATATTGAGGAACTCTAAATACTTATTATATTCAGGGAAGTTTAGAATTTGTTCATAGCTTACATTATTTTCAAATTCTTTAGTTGTTACTTCTTGTGTAGTTTGTTTAGATTTTTTAAAGAAATCCAGAATATCATAATATTGAAATTAAAATTGCAAGAATGCCTTAAGATACAAAACATTTGCAATATTTTATTATTTCTACTAGTTTTATCAATGTATTGTTAAATTATGTATCTTTGTGAAAATTATAAGTCTAACCATTATAAAATTTGTTGGCATGGAAAAAAGCATAATTCTAATTTTTATATTTTTCTTGTTCTTGCTCTCTTGTACTGAAAAACGGCAGGGAGCAAACTAACTTTGTGCCAAGAATTATGGAAAATAAAATAATAGATATCTACAAAGCCAGTAAACTAGCATTACTACTGTTTGTAGTTTGTGCACTACTTTTTGGTTTGCCCTTTTATCTAATATGGAAGCCTGTTTTGGCTTTTTCTTGGCAAATCATTATAATTTTTTGCGTACTATTTATAATAGGTGTTGTAGTTCATGAATTGATTCACGGATTAGTTTTTGGTCTGTTTGCAAAGAGTGGTTTTAAAAGCATACGTTTTGGAGTGCTATGGGAGTATCTTACTCCTTACTGTCATTGCAATGAGCCTCTTAAATTAAAGCATTACATTATTGGTGCTTTGATGCCTGCACTTATTCTAGGATTTATACCTGCAAATGTTTCTATTTTTAATGGGAGTTTAATGTTGCTTGTATTGGGGGTAGTTTTTATAAGTGCTGCAGCAGGTGATTTTTATGTGGTACGGATATTACGGAAAGAAAGCATGAGTGTCTTTGTGCAAGATCATCCTTCGGAGCCGGGTTGTTTTATATATAGAAACGAATAATATTTTAAACCGCTTTTTCTAATATTGAAAGAACAATTTTTTCTTCTTTCGTAAGTTCTGCTTTATTGTCGTCTTCTTCTATTGCATCAAGCTGATCAAAGTACTTCTGAATTGCTCCCGATTCAAATAGAGATAAAATTTCGGGATGTATATAATACTTCCTGCATACTGTTCGTGTGTTTCCTAACTGTGTTGCTACTTTATCGATAGCAAACGCAATAACTTTCTTTTTCTCTGTTTCCGTTTCGGCGCAACCATGTTCTTTGAAGGCCAAAAATGCTTTTACAGTTCCAGACCATGTTCTGAAATCTTTAGATGTAAAGTCTTCACCACTAATTTCTTTTATATAATCATTTACCATTCCTGAATCTATAGATTGTCTTTTTCCATCTTCATCATAATATTGAAAAAGCTCTTTGCCAGGTATTTCCTTGCATCGGCGTACCATTCGGGCAAGCTTTGGATTACGGATATCAACATCATGATATACACCCTTTTTTCCTTTGAATGAGAAGCTTACACTGCCTCCTTTTACTTCGGTATGTTTGTCTTTGAGTGTTGTGAGACCAAAGGAACCATACAGTTTTTCATATATATTATTGCCCACTCTTATGCTGGTTCTTTCCATAAGGCTAACTATAAGGGCAAGTACTTTTTCTTTTGGTAATCCTTTTCTTGAAAGATCTTTTTCTAAGTTTAGTCTTATTGTAGGGAGCGTTTTTGCAAACTGTGCCATGC
>JAAZCL010000419.1 GCA_012513315.1 Bacteroidales bacterium
ATATAACACTCAATAAAGACATCCAGTATGAAAACTATCTACTTGATGATGAGTACCCATACAACGATACTGTTAGAACTTTTCAGTGGGATAAAATAAAAGAGAAGCTTGCACACATAGATAATGAAGTTGCAAAAGGTGGTAACTGGGCTATATTTAGCAATTACAAAAACATGAATGGCGAAGCACCCACAGTAGCCGATTTTGTGAGAAACGAATATAAACGAGTGTCAGATCAATATGGAGTAGAACGATACCAGTCGGTTCCCCTATACACATCAGATATCGACACCACCCTTACACGCTATGGAAGAGATGGATGGTTGGTTAAAATTTTAGATAGTGACACAACTGAAATGGTTAAAGTATCGGGAGTTTCATTTGAGGGGGAGTTTTTATTACCACAAAGATACCTTGTCAAGTGGGGTGATACCATTAGCATAAATAAAGTAGCTGTGGTGGACGTTACAAATCAGAATATTGCCGTAATTGAGAAAAGAGAAGATGGATGGTATATATTAAGTATGAATCCAGCCACAACGGGTGTTCACAACCCACCCTATGCACTTGAAACACCAGTTGGTGTATTTGCTGTTCAAGAACAGAAGCAGAAGATGTATTACACCAAAGATGGATCGAGTGAGTTGGCTGGTTATGCACCCTTTGCATCCCGGTTTACTAATGGAGGATATATACATGGCGTTCCCGTGCAGTATCCTCGACAAAGTATAATTGAATGGAGTCCTACCCTGGGCACAATTCCCCGCTCGCATATGTGTGTTAGAAATGCTTCTTCGCACTCAGAATTTATTTACGATTGGGCAACTGTTAAAGAGACAGTTGTGGTTGTAATTGATTAACCTTTTTGTAATTCAAAATTATTATATTTGGAGAAAATCTTCTGAATATAATTATGCGAACTACAATATTTTCCATCGCTTTCATTTTATTATCAGCGCTAACATTCCCTATAGGAAACGCTTCACCTAAGAAAAGCTTATCTATGAGTGAACGGTTGGTAAATGAAACCGAACTAATATATGAACAGATGAATTTGAAGGGATTAATAGACTTTAATGCCTTTGAAGCGGCCTATGTGGGTTATAAAAAGTTAAATAACAATAAGAATAACCTCCTCACAATCATCGATTTTAATTTACCTTCTACAGAAAAAAGGATGTACGTTTTGGATCTTTCAAAAAAAGAGGTTCTTTACGTTACTCATGTGGCGCATGGACGCAATAGTGGAGGTAATTATGCTACTTCATTTTCTAACAAAAACGGATCATACCAAAGCTCTTTGGGCTTTTACAGAACTGCCGAGACATATAATGGGGGGAATGGATATTCGCTCAGACTAGATGGTCTTGAGAAAGGGATAAACGACCTAGCACGTCCACGTGCAGTGGTAATTCATGGTGCCGATTATTGCAATGAGAATTTCATTAAATCAACAGGTAGATTAGGCAGAAGTTTTGGTTGTCCCGCTCTACCACAAGAGCTTAACAAACCAATCATTAATACCATAAAGGATGGGTCGCTTATTTTTATTTATGCCGATAAGCCTGAGTATTATGCAATGACCAAAGTTCTTTAAAAGGTGAATTAAAAGCAGACATGATTACAATCATCATCATTGTTATAACTTCACTTATTTCAATCAGAGCATTTAAAGATAATGAGTTAATGAGTAGGCTCATTTTCCATCCACCAGCTGTGAAGCAAGGCAATGGGTATAGATTATTTTCTTACGGAGTTGTGCATGCCGATTATACTCACCTCTTCTTTAACATGTTTACTTTATACTTCTTTGGACCTGCAATAGAACGCACATTTAAAGCGGTTATAGGCCCGACTTCAGGTTCTGTTTTCTTTATCCTGCTTTACCTTACAGCTCTGTTTATTTCAATTATTCCAACCTATTTCAAGAAAAAAGATAATGCCTCATATTACAGCCTAGGAGCATCAGGGGCAGTATCTGCCATAATTTTTGCCTATGTGCTCATTAATCCAATGAATTACATGGGTATATTGTTTATACCTATTATGTTGCCCGCATTTTTATTTGGAATCATATTTATATTAATTTCTATATCTTTAGATAAAAAGCAAGTTGGTGGCATTAATCACTCTGCACATATTACAGGTGGTATCTATGGAATTATCTTCACTATAGCCATTTTCTTTACTTTTGCAGATATCAACCTTATAAATTCATTCATGGGCCAAATCAGGATAAACTCCATTTCTGATATCTTTTATTTTGGGTTTTAAGTTGAACAAATACCAATCTCTTACGGTTTTAAGTTCATAGGGTATACCCTTATATTCTTATGTATTAACTACTAAAACCCATACAATCAAGTTATAAAAGACTTTGGGCTAGAATCTGCTAAGCTACTTGCAAATGGAGCTATGG
>JAAZCL010000051.1 GCA_012513315.1 Bacteroidales bacterium
AAAGGACATAAAGGATACTCGGTGTTTGCCGGTGTGGGTGAGCGAACCCGAGAGGGTAATGATTTGCTTAGAGAGATGATTGAATCTGGTGTAATAAAGTATGGCAAAGAGTTTAAAGCAGGAATGGATAGAGGTGAGTGGGATCTGAGCAAGATTGATTACGAGAAACTAAAAGAGTCTCAGACAACGCTTGTATTTGGTCAGATGAACGAACCTCCTGGTGCTCGGGCTTCTGTTGCCCTAACAGGACTTGCTGTTGCTGAATCATTCCGAGATGCGGGTGGGGAAGGAAGTGACACTTTATTGTTTATTGATAATATATTTCGTTTTGTGCAGGCAGGCTCTGAGGTTTCGGCACTACTTGGCAGAATGCCTTCTGCCGTAGGTTACCAGCCAACACTGGCATCTGAAATGGGTACTCTTCAAGAAAGAATTACTTCCACAAAATATGGGTCTATTACTTCTGTTCAGGCTGTTTATGTGCCTGCAGATGACCTTACCGACCCAGCTCCAGCTACAACATTTAGTTATCTTGATGCGTCTACAGTATTGAGCAGAAAGATTGCTTCACTTGGAATATATCCTGCTGTAGATCCGCTTGAGTCTTCTTCTCGTATTCTCGATCCGCATGTTGTAGGTGATGAGCATTATAATGTTGCAATGAATGTAAAACAGATTTTGCAACGCTACAAGGAGTTGCAGGATATCATTTCAATATTAGGAATGGAAGAGCTGTCTGATGAAGATCGAACTACAGTAAATCGTGCCAGAAAGGTGCAACGTTTCTTGTCTCAACCATTTTTTATGGCCGAACAATACACAGGGCAACCAGGTGCTATGGTTGCTATAGAAGACACTGTTAAAGGATTTAAAATGATTCTGGATGGTGATATGGATAAGTATCCGGAAGTGGCTTTTATGAATACGGGTACTATTGAAGAAGTAATTGAAAAAGGTAATATATTATTAGAACAGAGCAAAAAGTAAACCGTGTAAGTAATCTTCACGTACACGTATAAGTATATATAAATATAATAATTGTATGAAGCTGGAAATTATAAGTCCCGAAAAGACGTATTTTAGAGGTGAAGTTGAGTGGATAACTCTACCGGGAGCCATGGGACCATTCCAGATATTAAAAAATCACGCGCCAATTATTTCATCTCTTACTCGTGGTCAGATAGTTTTTTCGTCCGACGGACATGTTAAGGATATGGAAATTAACGATGGTTTTGTAGAAGTAAATAACAACAAGATAATTGTCTGTATAGATTCAATACATAAATAATGAATAGACTCACAAAACATTTGTATTTATTTCATACTATACTAATGATAGTTATTGGTGTGGTAGGTTGGTTGGTGGTTCATCATATTTTTCCACAAATGAAATTTAATGGTTATGCAATTATACCCACTTTTTTTTATTTAATGGGAGTAATTTTTATTTGGCAATTTAAAGTGGCTCCTTTCCATAATTCTGCACGTATAGTGAATCTATATATGTTATTGAAAATGATAAAGACATTCGCATCTTTTATCGTAATAGCAATTTACTGGCTTATACACACCTCATACATAAAAAACTTTGCAATTGTATTTGCTATATATTATATATTAAGTATAATATGGGAGACGCATATGTATTTGAGAATGGAGAAGTTTATGAAGAATGAATATGAACAAAACAGACATACCGAAGAGAGAGAACATATAGAAGAATGAGATATAAATTTAATTATATATTGCTGTTGGTTATAATGTTTTATGCTTCATCACTAAATATAGGTGCGGCTAATTCGGTTATAGATCACCCAGCACCTGAAAAAGCTGTTGTTGAAGAAGAGCTGAATGTGAAAGAGCTGATTCTTGGACACTTGGCCGATTCTTATGAGTGGCATGTTTGGAGCAATGGAGAAAAGCATATTACAATTTCACTTCCGGTTATTTTGCACAGTAAAAGCTCGGGGTGGCATTTTTTCTCGTCCTCTAAGTTTAATCATGGAAATAGTATTTATAAAGGCTTTCAGATTGCATCGAAAGGAGAATATAACGGTAAGATTGTAGAACTTGATGGTGAGGGCAATGAGATTAGACCTCTGGACCTTTCAATGACAAAGAATGCTGCTGCCTTAATTATCAACTCTATTATATTAATAGCTATAATATTAGCTGTTGCTCGTGTAATGAAACGCGATCCTTTGAAGTCTAATAAGGGATTTACAGGATTGATGGAGATGGTTATATTAATGATTGAAGATGAAGTTATAAAACCAACGGTGGGTAAGGACTATAAACGCTACTCGCCCTTTTTGCTTACAGTTTTCTTCTTTATTTTTATAAATAACTTAATAGGATTGATTCCTTTCTTCCCGGGGGGAGCTAACGTAACAGGCAATATAGCAGTTACGATGGTATTGGCTATAGCAACATTTATTGTTGTAAACTTCACCGGATCGAAAGCATATTATAAAGAGATATTTTGGCCAGATGTGCCAACATGGCTTAAGGTTCCATTTCCACTAATGCCCATAATTGAGGTTGTGGGGATTTTTACAAAACCTTTTGCATTAATGATTCGTTTGTTTGCAAACATTATGGCAGGTCATGCAATTGTATTGGGACTAACATGTCTTGTTTTTATTACGGTTAGCTTAGGACCTGCAATTAACAGCTCTATGACAGCTTTATCGGTTGTTTTTAGTGTGTTTATTAATTTTGTGGAACTGCTGGTTGCATTTATACAAGCATATGTGTTTACGCTACTTTCAGCTGTGTTTGTGGGTCTTGCCAGAGATGATCATTCTGAAGACAATAAGAAGGTTGCTGAAAGTAGTGTTACCTAAAATGATTTAATTGAAAAACTGCTTATAAATACAATTAAAAACAAACGTATTGAGAATAATTAGATGTAAACGATTAAAATAGAATTAGAAGCAAACGGTTTAAAGAGAATTACATTAATAGAAATAATTAGAAATATAATTAGAGAATAAAATATTAAAGATAAATTTAACAAATAAAAATTATGGAATTATTATCAGTTTTATTGGAGGTGTCAGGTAGTGTAGGCACAATTAGTGCTGCTTTTGGAATAGCTGTTGCTGTTATAGGTGCTGCTTTAGGCATAGGTCAAATAGGAAAAGCAGCTGTTGATGGAATTGCTCGTCAACCCGAAGCAGGTGGGGATATTCGTACCACTATGATTATCTCGGCGGCTCTTATTGAGGGTGTTGCACTATTTGCAATTGTAGTTTGTGGATTTATTCTTTAAAATTTATATAATATGTCGTTATTGACACCTGAACCGGGGCTGCTCTTCTGGATGACGATATCTTTTGGAATTGTGGTTTTTATTCTGGTTAAGTATGGGTTTCCTCCAATATTAAAAGCAGTTGATCAACGCAATAATTATATTGAGGAATCACTGAAGTCGGCAAGGGAAGCTAAAGAAGAACTTTCTAAAGTAAAGGTGACAAGTGAATTAATTTTGGCAGATGCTCGTAAGGAACAAAAAGTTATTCTAAAAGAAGCGACCAGACTTAGTGAGCTAATTATTAATGAAGCAAAAGAAAATGCTATTAAGGAATCTGATAAGATTTTAGCTAAAGCACGAACTCAAATTAATGCCGATAAGGAAGAAGCTTTAAAATCGATAAGAAGCGAAGTAACAAAACTATCTGTTGCTCTTACTGAGAAGATACTGCGTGAGAAACTTAGTAGCGAGAAAGAACAGATGGGAATGATAGATCGTTTATTAGATGAGATTGAAATCTCGAAATCGTAGTTAGAATGGATAGAGGACTAATTTCAACACGTTACGCCAGATCTTTGCTGGACTATGCTATTTCATTAGATCAGCAAGATGAGGTATATAATAGTTTGAAAACTATTTCGGAAGTTTTTTGGGAAGTGCCAGTACTACGTGTTGTTCTAACTAATACATCTATTAGACTAGAGGAAAGGTTGAAAATACTCAATACTGCTGCAGGTGACAATCTACCTAGTTCTCTAAAAAAAATGGCAGACATGATATTTCTTAACGAGAGGGAGGATCTTATTCAATATATTGCTCTTAGATATATAGAGCTATATAGAGATAAGTTTAAGATTCTGCATGGGAAAATTATTACTGCAGTGCATTTTGGGAAAGAGGAAATAAAAAGCTTTCAAAAGCGTATACAGAAATTAGTAGGAGATAATTTGGAGCTCGAACCAGTAGTAGACCCCGATATTATAGGGGGGTTTGTGCTTCAACTTGATGATTATCGCTGGGATGCCAGTGTGTCGGGTGAGCTAACTCGCATAAAGAGTCATTTTAAGAAAAAAGAAGCTGTAAATGCTTCAGTAAATAAATAAGCATAATTTAATTGAGAACATGGCTAACAATACAATAAAAGTAAGCGAAGTTTCTGAGTTGCTCAGAATGCAACTGGAAGGCATTGACACCGACGTAAAGTTCGATGAAACCGGAACTGTGATAAGTGTAAGTGACGGTGTTGTTCGGATATTCGGACTTCGTAATGCTGAATCTAATGAACTATTGGAGTTCGATAACGGTATGCAGGCCATTGTTATGAATCTAGAAGAGGATAATGTGGGAGCAATACTTCTAGGTTCATCTAATGAAATTAAAGAGGGTTTCATAGTTAAGAGAACAGGACGCGTTGCCAATATTTTTGTTGGTGAGGGGATGCTAGGTAGAGTTATAACACCAACTGGAGAGCCAATTGATGGTAAAGGTCCTATTAAAGGAGACCTGGTGGAAATGCCGCTTGAAAGAAGAGCACCGGGAGTAATATTTCGTGAACCTGTTGATACTCCACTACAGACAGGATTAAAGTCGATTGACGCTATGATTCCTATAGGCAGAGGACAGCGTGAGCTAATAATTGGCGATAGACAAACTGGTAAGACAAGTATTGCAATTGATGCCATTCTGAATCAGAGGGAGAGTTTTGATGCTGGTGATCCTGTTTATTGTGTATATGTGGCAATAGGACAAAAAGGATCTTCTGTTGCAACAATAGTAAAGACACTTGAAGACCACGGAGCAATGGACTACACTATAATTGTATCTGCTAGTGGGTCTGATCCTGCTGCAATGCGATACATTGCACCATTTGCAGGTGCTGCTATTGGCGAGTATTTTCGTGATACCGGTAGACATGCTCTTGTAGTATATGATGATTTATCGAAACAAGCTGTTGCATATCGTGAGGTTTCATTAATACTTCGTCGTCCATCTGGAAGGGAAGCTTATCCAGGTGATATATTCTATCTCCACTCTCGCTTATTGGAAAGAGCAGCCAATATAATTTCTCAAGAAGAGGTGGCAGTACAAATGAATGACCTCCCACAGAGTCTTGCAAAAAGAGTAAAAGGCGGCGGTTCACTTACAGCACTCCCCATAATCGAAACGCAGGACGGTGACGTTTCTTCGTATATTCCAACCAATGTTATCTCAATTACTGATGGTCAGATATTTCTTGAGGCCGACCTGTATAATAAGGGAATTCGTCCCGCCATTAATGTTGGTATTTCAGTTTCACGAGTTGGTGGTAATGCACAAATAAAAGCAATGAAGAAGGTAGCCGGATCTCTTAAAATAGACCAGGCGCAATATCAGGAATTGGCTGCATTTACCAAATTTGGTGGTGACATGGATGCGGTTACTGCCATGACAATTGATAAGGGCCAGAAGAATGAGCAGTTGCTTGTACAGCCAGTTCACAGTCCCATGAGCGTGGAACATCAGATTGCAGTATTGTATTGTGGAACGCATGGACTGTTAAAAAATATTCCATTATCAAGAGTACTAGAATTCGAAAAGGAGTTTCTGAATACGATAAATCTTTCTCACAAAGAGGATGTACTTAAACCATTAAAGGAGGGTGTTATGAATGATGAGATAGGCAAAATAATTGAAACAGTTGCCTCCGATATTATAAAATCTATGCAGGAGTAATCAAATGGCAAAACTTAAAGATATAAAGACCAGACTTCAATCCGTAAGATCTACTCAAAAGATTACTACGGCCATGATGATGGTTTCATCTGCCAAGTTGCAGAAAGCTCAGAAAACTTTACATAATTTATCATCTTATGAAAGTAAACTAAGTGAGATACTTGATTTGCTTTTAAGTAAGGAGGATAATTTTACTACACCATTTACAGAAAAAAGAGTAGTTAAAAGAGTTGCAATTTTGGCTATTGCTTCAAACACTGGTTTAGCAGGTAGATTTAATCATAGCATCATTAATGAGCTAAAATCAGTTGTAGCCTCATATAAATCTTTAGGAGAAGAGAATATTTTAATATATCCTATAGGTCTTAAGGTTTCTAAGGCGGTTGATAAAATGGAACTGAAAGCTGAGGAAGGTGATTTTTCCAACTTAATTACTAAGCCATCATACAGCGACATCAAAGTATTGGCTGAAAAATTAATGGAGATGTTTCTACAAAAAAATATCGATAAAGTAGTGCTTGTATATCATCATTTCAAAAGCAAAGGTTCACTTATTATTAAACGTGATCAGTTTTTACCTTTAGAGCTAAATATAAGTGCACGCGAAGATGATAGATATAATAATGACGATGTAGTTGACGAATATATTATTGAACCCGACAGAGTTACCATTCTCAAAGACCTACTACCCAAGGTGTTAAAAGTTAAGCTTTTTACATCATTTATTGATTCTTCAACTTCAGAACATGCTGCAAGAATGATAGCTATGCAGATAGCTAATGATAATGCTGACAATCTTATAGATGAACTAAAAAGAGAATATAACAAACTGCGTCAGGAATCTATTACCAACGAGTTGCTTGATATTGTAGGTGGATCGTTTGGACGTAGTTAATCGCAATTAGCTGTATATAGTGAGCTCTAGTGTGTTTTATCAGTTGTGATTGTATTTTAAACCATTCCTGATTGTATCTTACCAATATAATCAACCAGCTCTTCCCTACCCTGCTTTTTCTCAGAAGATGTAATAAATATGGGTGGCAGCTCCTCCCAAATCTCTTTCAATTTATCATTGTAGGCATCAACATTTTTTTGCAGTCGAAGTGCACTTAGTTTATCTGCTTTTGTAAATACAATTGAAAAAGGCACTTCATTTTCGCCCAACCACTCCATAAACTCAAGATCTATAAGTTGAGGCTCATGACGCACATCAACAAGAACAAAAAGATTTACCAACTCCGTTCTTTCTAAGATATAATCCTCTATTATTTCTCTTAGCTTTTCCCTAGCCTCTTTACTTCTTCGTGCAAAGCCATATCCAGGTAAATCAACAAGATACCACTGATCGTTAATTATGAAATGGTTTATAAGGGTTGTCTTTCCTGGTTTAGAGGAAGTCATGGCTAGCCCTTTCTTATTTGTAATCATATTTATTAATGAAGACTTGCCAACATTTGAGCGACCAATGAAAGCGTATTCAGGCTTACCATCTTGAGGACATAGTCTGTAATCGCTATTACTTATTACGAATTCGGCGCTTTTTATAATCATTTTTTATGTTTAAATTAAGATTCTAAATTAAGCAGTAAAGTTACTCTGTTTTATGTAAGCAGAGTCTTTTTTCTTGTAGAAATTATCCAAAGCCCTAAACCAGTAATTAATCCATTAATCAATAAAAGTTCATATCCTACTTGGTAATTATATAGATGTTTCATCAGCATCTCAATAATAAAACAAAGAATAGGTGCAGCAATGGCAATATATGGAACATACATATCTTTGGGCTTTACTTTTGTATAAAGGCCAAAACCATATAAACCAAGTAGTGGCCCATAAGTATAAGATGCCAGTTTATAAATTGCTGTAATTATACTATCAGAACCAATAGTTTCTATAATAAGTATTATTAAAACAAATACAATACTTATACCAATGTGAACGATTCCGCGAGTCTTTACATCTTTTTTCTCTTGCTCTTTGGTTTGAGATAAAGCTTTCATATCTAATATATCTACACAAAACGATGTGGTTAAAGCTGTTAGGGCTGAGTCTGCACTTGAGAATGCTGCAGCCACTATTCCAACAATAAAAATGCCTAATACTCCCGGACCAAGATACTCACTAGCTATTACGGGTAATATATTATCCGAGACTTCAGGTAAAATAATTCCGTTTTGTTCGGCAAAAATAATAAGCAATACCCCAAGAGAAAGAAATAGGAAATTGATTGGAGCAAAAGCAAAGCCATAAGAGACCACATTTTTCTGAGCATCCTTTAAAGTTCTAATTGTAAGATTTTTCTGCATCTGATCCTGATCCAAACCTGTCATTACAATGGTAATAAACATACCACTAAAAAACTGTTTAAAGAAATTCTGTGTACTGCCCCAGTCGTCAAAAACAAATATTCTTGAATGCGGACTGTTTCCGATAGCTGCAATGGTATCACCTATATTAAAATTAAGCCTCGTAGATACTTGCCACACTATTAGCACTAGTGTTGTTAAAAAAAGAATAGTCTGCAGCCAGTCTGTCCATATAATAGTTTTAATACCACTTTTGTGACTATACAGCCATATTACCAAAATGATGCCTATAACTGTAATTACAAATGGAATACCCCACGTATCAAATACCAGAGTTTGCAAAATAAATGCAACAAGATAAAGTCTGGCTGCTGCACCCACAATTTTTGAAAGAAGAAAAAACCATGCACCAGTTTTATAAGACTTTCGTCCAAACCGCTGTTCCAAATATCCATATATTGTTGTAAGGTTTAATCGATAATAAAGAGGCAACAACACATACGCAATCACCAAGTAGCCAAAGAAGAAGCCAAATACCATCTGCATGTATGTCATATCAAGATTTCTGACCATTCCGGGTACAGAAACAAAGGTTACTCCTGAAATTGAAGTACCTATCATAGCAACAGCAACTACATACCATTTTGATGATTTATTGGCTCTAAAGAAAGTATCGTTTCCCGACCCCTTCCTACTGGTTAGGTACGATATTAGCATCAGCACACCAAAGTATAAAGCAATAATAATAAGGATAAAAGAGGATTGCATTAGAATATATTAAATGTTATTTTTCCGAAGCAAAAGTAATTTTCCGAAGCAAAAGTAATCAACTAGAGTTTAAAGGACAAATTAAAAGGATAAAAAACAAAAATGTGTTATATTTGTTGAAACTGAGAATTATTATTGACGTTAATAATAAGTTAAACATGAATTACAAGTATGTCAAAAGATAAAGTATGCCTCATCATCAATCCTATTTCTGGCACTGAATCTAAAAAATATATTCCCGAAGAGGTAGCTGCTGCTATTGATCAGAAAAAATATGACCTATTGATAAG
>JAAZCL010000420.1 GCA_012513315.1 Bacteroidales bacterium
AATAGAAGTGCCAGAATTAAGATGGTATCTAGGCACTCAATTTCATCCAGAGTACAGCAGTACTGTTATTTCGCCTAATCCACTTTTTATGAGTTTTATGGCAGAAGCAGCAATCACAAAAGAATTAAGAAAAAAATAATCCCAATTATTTAATGGATAGAAATACAGTTATTGGATTACTATTGATTACCGCTATAATCATAGGATTCACTATTTACAACAGACCAAGTCAAGAGCAGATTGCAGAACAGCAACGTTTACGCGATTCAATTGCTCTTGCAGAAACCCAGCGTGCAGAAGTTTTAAATAAAGCGGAAATTGAAAGTGATACCTTTTCGGGCGAAGTGGCACAAATAGAACACGGAAACAATATTTCAAATTTCTTTAGTGCAGGCAGTACGCAGGTAAGTGACAATTCAGATTCTTTAAATACAATTGCAGATCCTTCTCAAGCCGAAGAATTAATTGTTTTAGAGAATGATAAGGTGCGTCTCGTACTAAACACCAAAGGTGGAAGTATCCAGTCGGCACAGCTAAAAGAGTATTTGCACTATTTAGGAGACAGTCTTTTTCTGTTCGAGAATAAAGAAGAAGCACGTTTTAATTTAGAGCTATTCAATAGAAATAGCGTTAGATTATCAACTGAAGATGAGTATTTCACACCCATAAAAAGTGCTAATGACAACTCTGTAATAATGAGGCTTCAGCAATCTGCAGATCAGTACATAGACTTTGTCTACACATTACCCGAAGATGAATATATGATGGATTTTGATATCAGGGTAGTGGGAATGAGAAGTGGACTACATCCAGAGAGTCTTACTAATTTTAGACTAAACTGGGAGCAAAAAATAAGACAACAAGAAAAAGGTAGAGCTTTTGAAAATCGCTATTCTCGTATTCATTATAAATATGATAAACAGGATGTTAATAAGCTTAGTGAATCAAAAACTGATAAAAAAGAGCTTTCAGATCCAGTAAAGTGGATTGCTTTTAAAGATCAATATTTCTCTTTAATAATAATTGGCGAAAAGCCATTCAACAACACCTTACTATCATCAGAGTTATTACCTGATGCAGAATATATAAAAGATTACAAAGCAGAGGTTTGGTCGCCAGTTGAAGTAAGTCCCGACGGTGATCTCATAAGCGCAGGATTCAAATATTATTTTGGTCCAGTACACTACAACACTTTAAAGGCATATGATGATGGTGTAAGCAGTAGCTCAGATAAACTTGAGCTTGAAGAAATTGTTCACCTAGGCTATAAATGGCTTAGTTGGGTTAATAAGTGGTTTGTTATTCCAATGTTCAACTTCTTCCTTACTTTAGATTGGAGTATGGGGTTAATAATTTTGATTTTAACTCTTATAGTAAAAATCATAATATCTCCATTAACCTACAAGTCATACATGTCTTCTGCAAAAATGCGTGTGTTGCGCCCTCAGATTCAGGATATAGAGAAAAAATTCCCTGGAAAAGAGCAAGATATGATGATGAAGAGGCAGCAGGCTACAATGGAGCTTTATAATAAGGCAGGAGTAAGCCCAATGAGTGGCTGCTTACCTATGGTTATCCAGATGCCTGTTTTGCTAGCTCTGTTCTTCTTCTTCCCATCTGCTATTGAATTACGCCAACAGAGCTTCTTATGGGCCGATGACCTTTCAACATATGATTCTATTATATCGTGGACCGGAAATATTCCTCTCATTACCAAATATATAGGAAACCATATAAGCATCTTCTGTCTACTGATGACAGTAACTAATGTTATCTATGCTAGGTATAATATGGCAGCAATGGATACCGGACAACAAACAATGCCCGGAATGAAAAGCATGCCAATATTTATGAGTGTTTTCATGTTTTTCTTCCTTAATTCATATCCATCAGGGCTAACCTACTATTATTTCCTTTCAACACTAATTACTATCATTATTACAACGATAATGAAGAAGGTTATTGACGAAGAAAGAATATTAGCTCAGCTTGAAGCAAATAAGAAGAAGCCTAAAAAGAAGAAGTCGGGTTTCATGGCACGATTAGAGGAAGCGCAAAAACTACAAGAGAAGCAAGCACGTGAACAGGCAAAAAAGAATGCAAAAAGATAATTGTACAACCGTTTGAGGTCTGTTTTGTGAACATAATACTATACTAATTGTTTTAAATGAATATATATCTAAAAATTGTTTTGTTATGAGCGATGAAAAGAAAGTACTTGAGTACGACGAAGATGATTCCTTAAAGTTTATACAGCAATATCTTCCAGAAGAGATGCAAAACGCATTCTCAGATGACGAAATTAATTATATCGTCGATCTTGTTTATGAGTTCTATGAAGAAAAAGGTTTTCTAGATGAAAGTGATGATTCTGAAATCGAAATTGATGAAGAAGAGTTACTTGAATATGTAATCGAGAATGCCAGGGAGGATGGTGACAGGGATTATACCGACGAGCAAATAGAGGCAATCGTAGCAGGTGAATTAGCTTATTGCGATACACTTAACTTGTTTGAATAAACAAAACTTTTATTAAGCATATTATAACCAAAATTTTAAAAGTATTATTCATTAAATGAAATTAACTATGAAACAATTTTCTAAATTATTAGCCATTGGAATGTTGGCAGTATTACTTGTATTTTCAAGTTGTGGAACCAACCGTACAGTTAGAGGAGGAGCTATAGGTGCAGGCGGAGGTGCAGCCGTAGGAGCTGGTGTAGGCGCAATTGCAGGTGGCGGAAGAGGTGCTGCTTTAGGTGCAGGCATTGGTGCAATCCTAGGAGGTACAGCAGGAGCCATTATTGGTAACAAAATGGACAAGCAAGCTGCCGAACTTGAGCAGATTGAAGGAGCGCAAGTAGAAAAAGTAAACGAAGGAGAAGCAATAAAAGTAACATTTGAATCAGGTATTCTTTTTGCTACAAATTCAAGTACTTTAAACACTGCTTCACGTTCTTCACTAGATAAGTTTGCTACTTCACTTCAAAACAATCCCGATACTGATGTAGAGATTTATGGCCATACCGATAGTTCAGGAAGTGATGCTATAAACAACCCTCTTTCAGAGCGACGTGCCGAGTCTGTATATAACTACTTAAGCACAAAAGGAGTTTCTGGCCTTCGTATGTCATATGAAGGATTCGGATCAAAACAACCAGTTGCTGATAACAGTACAGTTGCAGGAAGAGCTGAAAATAGAAGAGTAGAAGTTTATATTTTGCCTAATGCCAAAATGATAAAAGAGGCACAAGATCAGGCTAACTAATTTCTACATATAATTAGCATATTTCTAAATATAATTAGAATATAAAAACCAATAAAAGTTGCGTTACCTTATTATGGGAGCGCAACTTTTTGCATTAAATATTTAAATAAACCATATAAATCGAATTATAAAATGGCAGAAAATCTTTATATACCAAAAGAGGTTTCAAAAGAAGAAGTTTATAAGTCGCTCTACCCACAATTAAAAGCTTTAATTGCCGACGAGTCTGACCAAATCGCTAATATGGCAAATATAGCTTCTGCACTTAAGGAAGCGTTGGGTTTCTTTTGGGTTGGGTTTTATAGAGTAGTTGGTGAGCGACTAGTATTAGGTCCTTTTCAAGGACCAATTGCATGTACTTCAATAGCTTTTGGCAGAGGTGTATGCGGTAGTACATGGAAAGAAGCCAAAACAATAATAGTGCCCGATGTAGATAAATTTCCTGGACATATAGCTTGTAGTTCTCTATCCCGCTCAGAGATTGTAGTGCCTATAAAACAAAATAATACCGTAGTTGCTGTGCTCGATGTAGATAGCGACCAGCTAGATTCATTCAACGAAATCGATTCATACTGGTTAGAAAAGATATGTGCTTTATTTTGAGCTAATTTTCTCTACTGCCGATGCTTTTAATTCAACTACCGCACAACCCAAATGTTCAATTCTAATAGCAATCTTAGATTTGCCATCAATATCAACCAATTCGCCCTCTAACCCTGCCAGAGAGCCTTTTATAACTCTCACTTTCTCTCCCGGTTGAAGATTGTTTGAGCTAAAGTCAACCTGATTATCCGAGTTGTCGAGCATAAACTTAAAGCTATTCATTTGCAAAGCAGGTATCTCAGAAGGTTGATGCTCACCCCTTAAAACAAGATATCTAATAATCGAAGGTAATCTTATAACTCTTTGTTGTTCTTCAGTATCAACATTAACAAAAATCATCATGGGTATAAGTACCCGCTCAACTTTCTTCTTCCTATCACTCCATTGTCTAATTTCTGTTTGCACAGGCAAAAAATTGTCTATATTTAAAGAGGTAAGATGATCTCTAACCTTTTTCTCGTGATGCATTTTTACATATGCGGCAAGCCACCTTTTCTTCATAATTTTTCTTGATACTGCTTATACTACTTATACAGCAAACTTATACTACTTCTTATACAGCAAACTTATAATACTTCTTATACAGCAAACTAATTATACTGGTTTTACACAAATAAGCTGTTTTACTCTGTTTAAATAATTAACCAAATACTGGTTTTAATCAGATACAAAAATACAAAAAATATTCTGCATCCATGTTTTAAACAAATTTGCAATTAATTTGAATCGTACATTTTTAATAGAGCAAATAAAATCAGTTTTTTTGTGTAAGTTTGTATACAGAAATTATTCAGAAGTTTATATCTATTATATATAAGTATTAATGAACAAAATATCTATTTTGCTCATACTGTTCTTTTGTTGTTTTAAGAGCGCATTTTCAAATGACCCTCCAGCTATAGAAGTAAGAGCAGTTTGGTTAACAACTAACTACGGATTAGATTGGCCCCGTAATAGAACTAGCCAGGAAACTCAAAAAAGAGAGTTAATTACAATATTAGACAGTCTCAAGAAACACAACTTTAATACAGTTCTGTTTCAGGCAAGAGCTCGAGGTGAAGTTTTCTATAACTCAAACATCGAGCCACTATCTTCAATAATAGTCTCCGGTGGTTATGGAAATGATAAGTTCGATCCACTTGCCTTTGCAATAGAGGAGTCTCATAAACGAGGCCTAGAGTGTCATGCATGGCTGGTTACATATCCTTTGGGAGGAGATAGACATGTAAGAGGTTTGGGCTCAAAATCAATAACTAAAAAAGATCCTACAATCACTAAAAAGTTTAAGAATGAGTGGTTTCTCGATCCTGGCAATCCCAGAACAGATGATTATTTGCTCAGCATTGTAGAAGAAATTGTTACTAAATATGATGTTGATGGCATACATATGGACTATATCAGGTATCCCGATAACAGGGGACAGTTTCCCGATGATGGTTTATATAGAGTTCATGGCAAAGGCAAATCAAAAAGCGATTGGAGAAGAGATAATATAACAAGATTTGTAGGCAAACTATACAAAACAGTAAAAGACATAAAACCTTGGGTTCAGGTAAGTAGTGCGCCACTAGGTAGATATCGTACACTTAACGAAAGAGGTAGAGGGTGGACTGCACATGAGACCGTGTTTCAAGATGCTGGCAAATGGATGGAATTGGGCATTCACGACGCTCTTTACCCTATGATGTATTATAAAGACGAACTGTTTTACCCATATCTAGATGATTGGATATTAAATTGTAACAATAGGATATTAGTGCCCGGTCTAGGCGCTTATCAAATGATAGAATTAAAATGGTTGCTTAACGATATTACAGACCAAATCGATTATTCAAGAGATAAAAATACTCATGGACAAGCTTATTTTAGAGCCGAGAATGTCCTTTCAAATACTAAAGGAGTTTTAAATAGCTTAGCAAAATATTATCAACATCCTGCCAAATTACCACCAATGACGTGGTTGTCAGATAGTATACCCGATAAACCTCACAACATAAGTGCCGAAAGAAATGAAGATGGCTTATTTGAGTTGAGTTGGGAAAATCCCATTAAAGATAGTAGGGTAACATATAATGTATATCGAAGTGAAACAGACGACTTTAGTAAAGATAATGCCCATTATATTATTGCAACCGGATTACACCAGCCATATTATAGCTATTATGCAGTAAACAACGATGTGGCCTATTATTATTACATAACAGTATCAGACTCATATCATAACGAAAGCGAGGTTAGCAGTCCAGCTTTCTTTTATCATTCCGATACTATCAAATAGTAATAATTGATTAATAAATGAAAGTCCCACTCAAGAAATAAATTAGTGTTAAAAATAAGCTGAGTGTTAAGAAATAGTTGAGTGCCAAAAAATAGTTGATTGCATGAAATAATAAATGGCAAGTAAATCTATTTAAAATCGGAAAAATAGAATAATTTTGTAAATATGGAAGCTAATCTCAAATTAAGAGAACAAGTTAAAGAAGAATTTACTGAGTATCTTACACTGCGTAAACATCGTAAGACACCCGAGCGCTTTGCTATACTCGATCATATATATGCTTTCAAAGGTCATTTCGATATGGAAGATCTGTTTAATTTCATGGCCGAGAATGATTTTCCCGTTAGCAGGGCCACTCTTTATAACACAATGGAGCTTTTATTAGATTGCAGATTAGTAGTTAAGCATCAGTTTGGTGCAAATATATCTAATTACGAAAGAGCATATGGTAATGAAAACCACAATCACATAATCTGCACTATTTGTGGAGTTGTGCGTGAAATGAAAAATGATGATCTACTAACTGCCGCTCAGATTAAAAAAATAAGAAAGTTTACTATCAGTTATTATAGCATGTATATCTACGGAATTTGTAGTAAATGCAGCCACGCAAAGAGGATGGAAATGATGAGATTAGAGCGTCGGAATAAAAAAGAAATTAAAAAATAAATAATATAATAGTTAATCAAATGAAAGTTGATGTTATTTTAGGACTCCAGTGGGGAGACGAAGGAAAAGGAAAAATAGTTGATGTACTCACACCCAATTATGATATTGTGGCACGCTTTCAGGGTGGACCAAATGCGGGTCATACATTAGAGTTTGAAGGTCAGAAATATATTCTAAAATCTATCCCATCAGGTATTTTCCAAGAGGGAATAATGAATATAATCGGAAATGGGGTAGTGATAGATCCTGCGCTGTTTAAACAGGAGGTAGATAAACTCGAAGAGACAGGTCATATTTTAACCGACCGCCTCTATATCTCTAAAAAAGCTCACCTTATATTACCCACACACAGGCTTCTTGATGCAGCATCAGAAACAGCCATGGGCGAGGAGAAGATAGGTACTACGGGCAGAGGAATAGGACCAACATATACCGATAAAATTAGTCGCCATGGCCTAAGGGTGGGCGACCTGTTTCATAATTTCCAAGAGAAGTACCAAAAAGTTGTAGAACGTCATAAAAAAATACTCAGCAGATATAACATTCAGTACGATTTAGAAGCTCTTGAAAAAGAGTGGTTCGAGGGTGTTGAGAAAATTAAGCAATACAAAGTTATTGATAGCGAGTTTTTTATCAACAAACATATCTCAAGTGGCGGTTCTGTCTTGGCAGAAGGCGCTCAAGGTTCATTGCTAGATATAGATTTCGGATCCTATCCATTTGTAACCTCCTCAAATACAATTTGTGCTGGGGCTTGTACAGGATTAGGAATTGCACCTCAGCAAATTGGCGATGTATTCGGTATCTTCAAAGCATACTGCACAAGGGTGGGTAGCGGACCATTCCCAACTGAGCTATTCGATAACGATGGCCAAAAATTACGCGACAATGGCAATGAGTACGGATCCGTTACCGGCAGACCACGTCGTTGCGGATGGATAGATTTAGTTGCCCTGCGTTATACAATCATGCTAAATGGCGTAAACAAGCTAGTAATGATGAAAAGCGATGTGCTCGATAGTTTCGATACAATAAAAGTATGCGTGTCTTATACAGTCGATGGCGTTGAAACAGAAGACTTTCCTTTTGATATATCCGAAACCATTATACCCAACTATATCGAGATTCCAGGATGGAAAACAGACATGACCGCAATTAGATCAGAAAATGAATTTCCCGAAGAGTTCAACAACTATATCGCATTCCTCGAAGAAGAGCTTGAGGTACCCATTTCAATTGTTTCTGTAGGTCCCGATAGAGCTCAAACAATTATTAGATAACAACTAAATACTTAATTTTTTATTTATGGCACCAATTTGGATTTTATTTATAGGAATAGCAATTCTAGGATGGCTTGTGCAGGCACGTCTTCAAAGCAAGTTTAAAAAATACTCAAGAATACCTTTGAGAAATGGTATGACCGGCAAGGAGGTAGCAGAGAAGATGTTGCACGAAAACGGTATATACGATGTTCAGGTAATCTCAACCAGAGGACAACTTACCGATCACTACAATCCTCTCCAAAAAACTATCAATCTTAGCGAGCCCGTTTATGGCTCATATAGTGTAGCTGCAGCAGCTGTGGCCGCTCACGAAACCGGTCATGCACTTCAACATGCAAAAGGTTACGGACCACTAAAAATGCGCTCAGCACTAGTGCCAATAGTATCTTCCACCTCAAAATGGGTAATGTGGGTTATATTGGCAGGAATACTTATGTTACAGACGTTTCCCCAACTATTATGGATTGGTATAGCTATGTTTGCACTAACAACCCTGTTTAGTTTTATTACCTTACCGGTAGAGAAAAATGCCACCAATCGTGCTCTCAGATGGCTAAGCAGCGCGGGCATCACCGATGTAAGTAATCATTCTCAGGCCGAGGATGCACTCAGA
>JAAZCL010000421.1 GCA_012513315.1 Bacteroidales bacterium
GCTCTGTACTGGTGACGAGCGGCGACTGCTTGTGGCGACTGGCTACGGGCTAGCGTGACAGCTTCGTTTAGTGAAATACGAAGCGTATCTTGCGCTATTAATTGCCCTACAGATAAAGAAAAGAAAAATATTATAGTTAGTTGTTTCATTTATAAATCTACTATTTTCAATACATCTACTATCTTCTATATATGTACTGTCTCCGATATATCTACTGTCTTCTATAATCTTCAAAGAGATTTTGTTTGCTTTGCTATGTCTATTAACAAAGGGCGTGCCAAACAGTTATTGTGTTGATATACAGGGTTGTGTTTTTTATTCTGTAGGGAAGATGTGTTCGTTTTCGCACAAATAAAGTTCTATTTCGCACATACAATCAATAATAATTCTATATATCTTTGAGGGATAGTTTTAAGCAGCTGAGTTATGATATTGCAAAAGCAGGGTAAAATATTAATAGTTGATGATAATGAGGATATACTTTTCGCATTAAATCTACTATTACAAAACCATGTAGAGAAGGTTAAAGTAACCACCAAGCCAGAGCGCATAGAGCATTTTATGCAAACATTTGAGCCCGATGTTATACTGCTCGACATGAACTTCAATAAAGATGCTGATAGCGGTCAGGAGGGCCTCCACTGGCTTAGTAGGATAAAGCAGATAGACAGCGATATGGTGGTGATCTTTATAACGGCATATGCTGATATGGAAAAGGCGGTACAGGCCATTAAAGCAGGGGCTACCGACTTTATTCCCAAGCCTTGGGAGAGAGAGAAACTGCTTGCAACAATGGCCTCGGCAGTTGAGCTGAGAGTTAGTCGCAAGGAGGTTGCAAAGCTAAAGCAGAAAGTTGCAGCACTAGAGAGCAACCGAACTATCCCAGACATAATTGGCGATAGCAAACAGATACAGGCTGTCTTTGAAACTGTTGACAAACTAAAAGACACCGAAGCCAATATACTTATACTGGGAGAAAACGGTACGGGTAAAGATCTGATTGCCAATCTTCTGTATCAGACCTCACCACGGGCAAACAAACCTTTTGTATGCATAGATCTGGGGGCAATTCCGGAGCAGTTGTTCGAGAGCGAACTGTTTGGTCATGAAAAGGGAGCATTTACAGATGCTAAAACAGAGAAGCCCGGCAGGTTTGAGATTGCTGCAGGGGGTACACTATTTTTAGATGAGATTGGCAATCTTTCGCATGCAATGCAGTCTAAACTCCTCAGTGCCATAGAAAAGCAGCAGATTATAAGATTAGGGTCAACAAAGCATGTGCCTATCAACGTGCGACTAATTTGCGCTACTAATGCCGATATTCATGATATGGTTGCTGCTGGCGAGTTTCGTCAGGATTTGCTGTATCGCATAAATACCATCGAGCTACATATACCTCCTCTTAGAGAGAGAAGTGGTGATATTGAACTGCTTGCCAACTATTTCCTAGATCGATATAAGAAGAAATATAAGAAGGATATCCGAAATATATCTCCGTCGGCAATAAAAAAACTTAACGAATATCCATGGCCTGGGAATGTGCGCGAACTGCAACATTCTATTGAAAGGGCAGTGATATTGTCGTCGGCTCTAACCCTTACTCCTGATGATTTTATTTTAAAACCTGCCACTACAAAGAAGCATAAAGAGTTGAACTTCAATCTGGAGCAACTAGAGATAGATGCAATAGAAAATGCATTGTCTAAAGCTGAAGGAAATATGAATCATGCTGCCGAGCTGCTCGGTGTATCAAGGTTTACGCTCTACAGGAAGATTGAAAAATATGGTATATAAATGAAAATTAAATCCAAACATAAATTATTTCTTAAGGTGGCAGCAATTGTTTTGTTGTCCTTAACTGGGGCATGGTTGTTTTTGAGTGACTTGTATTTCTCATCTCTCCTTATGTTGTTAGGCGTCATAGGTTTTTCAATATCAATATATTATGATAGGAAAAAACTTATTGAAAGGATGGAGCATATGATAGGTATAATTAAGAATACTGATTTCGCTACCTATTTCAGAACATCAAATTTAAATGATGATCTTGATAAGTTGATGGTTGAGATGAACGATGCTCTTGAGATGTTTAGAGAACGCACTCACGATTCGATGGTTGAGGAGGCAGAGGCAGCTGCTTGGCAGAAGCTTATAAGTGTGCTCACTCATGAAATTATGAATAGTATAGCGCCAATAATTTCTCTTTCAGAAACACTTGCCGAACGTGAAATGGACAAAGAAGAGGAGTCTGAAGAGTATAAGATTATGAAACAGGCAATGGAGGCAATTCACCGAAGGAGTGTGGGCCTGGTGTCGTTTGTTGAGAATTATCGTAAACTCACCCGACTACCACAACCTGTTATGCAGCCAATAGCGCTTAAATCGCTGCTTAAATCGCTTCAACAGTTAACTTCTTCATACGGTATAGCTTTTTCATTTAATGTTTATCCCGAACAGTTGATTTTAAATGCTGATAAGGGTATGGTTGAGCAACTGTTGCTTAATCTGCTTAAAAACGCAAAGGAGGCGTGCGAGGGTATAGAGAATCCTGCAATTAGTGTAATTGCCGAGAAGGTTGGCAACAGCTTAAAAATCTCTGTGTCAGATAATGGACAAGGCATTGTACCCGAAGCCAGAGATAAGATATTTATTCCTTTCTACTCCACCAAGGCAAAAGGGTCGGGCATAGGGTTAAGTCTTTGCAAGCAGATTGTTCTTCGGCATGGCGGTAAAATATCACTCAATTCAGATAATAACTTAACGAAGTTTACAGCAGAATTTCCCGATTAATTAACAAACAGCACA
>JAAZCL010000422.1 GCA_012513315.1 Bacteroidales bacterium
GTAGTACTGGCTTTTATCTGATGTCCATTCTTTAGCATAAGCATCTGGCTATTTTTTTCAAACAACTCGATACGTGCAATTTTCTCTACATTTACAATATATGATCTGTGTATTCTAACAAACTTCTGAGGGTGAAGGTTTGCTTCGAAATACTTCATTGTTTCTTCTTTAATATATTTGCCATTTTCTGTAATCAGCTGCACATAATCACCATCTGATTGAATATAAACTATATCCGGCACTAAAATTACGTGTATCTTCTGACCAGTTTTAATGGCAATTCTTTCTATATAGCCATTCTCTTTTTCATTACTTTCTTCTACTGCAACCGCATTTGGCTTATCTGTCTTTTCCGTCTCCAGTTCTGCTTCATTACCATATTCTATACTAAGCTTTACAGTCCTATAATTTATAATAAGCAATTCAATCAAATACAACAACGAGCCAATAAGTGCAGTAACAGGTAGTAACTTTATTATTTCATCTCTGGTCTCAATGCCAAATAAAATTACTGACGATGAGTATGTTATCAACACCCAAACAGAAACGGATATTATTGCAAGAGCAAGAGAGTTAATTAGTCTTTGTCTAAAATCGAGCTTAACATAATTGGTAAAAGGTATTATTTTTTCAAGTATCATAGCAAACACTATTAGGAAGACAGTATCTATAAAGTTCTTGAGTAGAAGCAAGCTGAAAGAAAAACTCACTAAAAATTTAAAAGCAAAAGTTAGTAGTAGTGGAAATAGTACTAACAAAGGTACTACAGTAAACCACTTTAATGGCATACTAAATGCAGTATTTGGGTATATTAGCTTCATCCTCAAAACTTTCAATTATGATATTTCGCACCCTCCAAATATAAGAGTTCCCTGCAGAATCAATCTTCCCGAATGATTGGTTTCATTAAATCTTCTACGGTCTTCTGTACCACCCAAAATTGCTTGTAATCTATTATCAATAAGCCAACCTTCGGGAACATATAGTTGCACACCCCCAAATATTGCGCTTATATCAAGATATGTATCGCCTTCGGGAAGCGTTGTTTTTCTTAAATCAAGAACTACACCTCCAAAAGTGGCACTTATATTTCCGCCATTAAACACAGGGTCTAGAAATATACTTTCTGATCCACCAAATAAGACATTCTTCTGCACCATGCCTTCACTATTGACTGCTGTGCTGCTCATATTTCTTTTATGTCCGAAAGCAAAACCTCGTCTTCCCGAACCAATTTGTAGCACAATTATCAATCCAATGATTATTAACAATACAGGCCAAAAGGTATGAGCGAAGTTTGGATTGATACCTGTAAAGATTTCCGGAAATGCTCCGGCTAACCGAGGCAACAGAAAGAAAGCTCCAATTACCATCATAATAAGTCCTTGCGTATAGTCCCTTTTTGCCAAACTTATTATTGATAATACAATAAATACCATAGGCCATGAAATTATCACCCATTTAAGAGATGAAGCTATCCAGCCAAAGTTGAATGATAAAAATATCACTCCAAACAGAATGAGTAATATACCAATTGTTGTTCCTTGTTTTTTAGTAAAACTAGCAGAAGAGCGATTATCGCTATATCGAGAAGATTTTCGTGAAGAAGAATTTGAATTTGTTTCCATAACATTTTAATTTTTAAATGTTCACAAATATAAACACAAACGTAATGAAATTACAAGTATTAATCGACGAACGTTATTGATTTATACGACGAAAGGGTGTGTTTTCACTGTAAAATTACATATTAATTGTGCTTTGCCCATAACTTTGCAGTGCTTTGCCCATACTTTGCTTCTAATTTATCTATAACATATCCGTACGTTGTTCGGACCACCATCTGACTTTGCTCATACCTCGCTCGGAGCCTCCTCGAAAATTACCATGAGGATTGGGACTAGGTACGGCCGAAGTACAAGTAATGTATGACAAATGTATGAATGATTTACGGATAGTTATAGGACTAAAATTATAATCTGTCGCATTTATTTTATAATTTTGTGCAAATTAATATTATTACTACACAATAACAATCAATATGACAAATAATAAACTACGTGAAGATGCTCTAAAATATCA
>JAAZCL010000423.1 GCA_012513315.1 Bacteroidales bacterium
ATCCGAATGGTGAGGACCTACCTGTATGGCCAATCTATAATACTCATAAGGAGGACATTCTGGACATCGAACCAAGTGGAAAGCCTGTTGGTAAACCCGATCCTAGAAAAGCAAGGTTTGATGTGATTGATAAAGCTTCTCACATAAGAGAACAACTGCAATCACGTGGTATTTAACATAAGACAATAATAATATAAATCTTCTATTTTAGTTGCACTAAACAACTTTATTGGTTGAAATAAACATCAATTTTAGATGAATTAAACAACTATTTTGGTAGTGACAAATAACTAATTTGTTAAACTAAACAGCTGTTTTGATTTTAACTAAATAGAAAAATAATAATTCTATAATGAAAAGAGAAATAACAATTATGAAATGGTGTATAGTAGTACTAATTTTTATGCTTTCATCAATGCAGATGAAAGCCCAAAATGAATCTTATTCTGCAAATCATCTAACAGAAAAACAACAAAACATTATTTCAATTGCTGCTTTAACTGCCAATGGTGATTTGCAGGAGTTGAAGACATCCCTAGATAAAAGCTTAAATGAAGGACTAACTATTAATCAAATTAAAGAGGCCATAGTTCACTCATACGCATACTGTGGTTTCCCTAGAAGTATTCGTGGATTACAAACATTCATGGAAGTTCTTGAGGAGCGCAAAGCAAAAGGGATTAATGATGTTGAGGGGGCAGATGCTTCTTTTATTGATGCTCATCAAAATAAATATGAGCGAGGTAAAGTAATTTTAGGAGAGCTAACAGGAGTGCAGCAAGACGGACCCCGAACTGGATATTCTGCATTTGCACCTATAATAGAGATATTTCTTAAAGAACATTTATTTGCTGATATCTTTGAACGTGATGTTTTATCCTATGTTGAGCGTGAATTAGTGACCATCTCTGTAATTAGCAGTATAGGAAAAGCTGAACCTATGCTTCGCTCGCATATGAATATTTGTTTGAATTTGGGAGTAACACCGCAGCAACTTCAACAATTTGTTATGGTTATAAAAGAGACTTTGGGTAATGATGAAGCTGAAGCCGCGCAGGGTGTATTAAATGAAGTGTTGTCTGTTAATAAAGAAAATCCACTGGCTGAGGCAAGTACTGAAGTTTTTTTAAAAGGTGATTTAATTACAAACAATAATTTCACCGGAAATGCCTGGTTAAATATGCTGATTACCGATAAAGAAAAATTTGATTTAACGGCTGGGCAGGGTGTATTTGAACCGAGAGCTAGAACCAACTGGCACTCTCACCCGGGTGGACAGATATTGTTATGCACAAAAGGTATAGGTTACTATCAGGAAAAGGGAAAGCCAATTCAACTGATTAAGGCAGGTGATGTTGTTGAAATACTTTCTGATGTAGTTCATTGGCATGGGGCTTCACATGACAGTGAATTTACACATATCGCAATTTCTACCCAACAAAGCATTGGAAATGTTGTGTGGATGGAACCGGTTACGGATGAAGAGTTTAATAGTTATAGGAAGTAAAGTAGTTAAATGAAATAAAGCAGTTATTGATTAAAAAAAATCCCCAACCATAACTGGAAGGGGATTATTTATATATAAGATCTATATTTAACTATTTATAGCTCTATTTTACAAATTCAGCATTATTCAAATAATCGTAGCTCTCTCTAACACCTTCCATTGGTGTGCCAGTGTATCTTTCAACTTCTACAATCATGTATTTAGCACCCGATTCATCTAAGTTAGTATAGATATTCTCGAAATCAACTTTTCCGCTCTTTCCTAACTCCATCTCATCTTTAATGTGAAGTAGCTCAAAACGTCCTGGATATCTATTGAAATATGATACCGGATCATGACCACCTTCGCCTACCCAATAAACGTCCATTTGAAAGAATACTTTAGAAGGATCTGTGTTTTCAATCATGTAGTCATACATTACCTGACCTTCAATCTCTTCAAATTCAAAAGAGTGGTTATGGTATCCAAACTTCAATCCTGCTTCATTACATTTTTCTCCAATTTCATTGAAGTAATCACAGTATGCTTGCAAATCAACTAAAGTTTTAGGAGTAGGTATCCATGCAACAACAAGATACTTCATCCCTGCGTCTTTATGAGCCTGTATTGCGGTATCCCACCATGCCCAAGTAGCTTCCCAGTCGGTGTCAGCTGTTGGATCGGCAAGAGGTCTGCCTGCATGCGATGAAAGCACTTCCATTCCTACATCTTCAATAGATTTTTTGAAATCCACTGGCGACATTCCATAAAACTGACCATCGCTATAACCTGCAGCTTCAACACCTGTATAGCCCATTTCTGCTGCTGCAGCAATGCTTCCGCTATAGTCGGCCTGAATATCATCTCGTAATGAGTAAAGTTGCAGATAAATCTCTTTATCCGACTTTGTTTCTGTCGTTTTTTTCTCGCCTTGATTGCATCCTGTTAGTATAAACAGAGAGCTAATCAATAGAGTAGTAAATAAAACTGAATATTTTTTCATCGTTTTTGTGAATTTATAAAGGGGCAATACATCATTTATTTGTATTACCCCTTATTTAATATTAATCTAAAATCTTAATTCTGATATTACGAAACCAAACATCATCGCCATGGTCTTGTAATCCAATATAACCTTCTCTTTCAGTTCCACCAACGTTATTCAATAATTCATAAGCAAGAGGCCATTTGTCTTGGCTAAATTTACTTGCTTGAAGCATATCTGTCCATTGTTGAGTCCATAAGTGATATTCAACAACATTCTCATCGTTTTGTCCGTGTACCACAGTACCTTTATAAACCATAATCTTAGCTTCATTCCATTCACCAAAAGGATTTTGATTTTGTGGAACTGCAGGAATCATGTCATAAAGAGATGCTGACATTCTGTTATTGTCTTTACCTAACTTAGCATCGGGATGGTTTGCATTATCAAGCACCTGATATTCGGGTGATGAAATGTAGATTGGCTCCATTCTTTCGTTACCCTCCGCATCAGTTGTAGATACTTCTTGTGCAAGAAAGAATATACCAGAGTTACCTCCTTTAGATACTTTCCAATCTAATAAAAGCTCAAAGTTTTTGAATTTATGAGCAAAGATAATATCTCCACCCTCACCATCTTGAGCTTCACCACCACCATCTCCATTAAATTTTATTGCTCCGTCTTCAATTATCCATTTACCAGGTACGTGATCTTTTCCATAACCACGCCATCCAGTAAAATCTTTACCATTAAATATAACAATATAACCTTCACTGTCTGTCTCAAATTGAGATAAATCAACTTGAGTGTTTTCTACTATTTTATATTGAGGAGTAGTTGAAGTAGCATCAGTGCTCTCTGCTTCCTGTGTTTTTTGTGTTCCTCCTCCTCCACAAGCTGCAAATGTCATAGCTGCCATTATTGTGATTGCATAAATAACTTTTCTCATAAATATTTACATTTTTAAATTTGATAGTTTAATTAAACCAAATAGGGAATAACAAATTCACATCAGTAATTCCCTATAATGTTTTACAATTAAGGCATGTCTGGTAATTTATATCCATTCTTATATGTATGCTTAATCATTTCTTTAGCATACTCAATTGCATTTACCGGTTCAGACCAAGTTTTATCAAAAGTTGGGTGTCCATCTGTAATCTTAAAGCCATCTTCGACAATAGTTCTTATAGTTGCATCGGAAGGTATATTAGTGAATTCCATTTTTTCACCATCCCACTCTAGCTCTTGATTTAAAGCTTGTAGTCTAACGGCAAGAACTCCCATAACAACCATTTCGTTAAAAGGCCCAGCTTCAGAGAAAGGAGAAGCAGTTTCAACACGGTTTGCTGGTGATTCTTTACAAGCACGCACCCAATCCATTTCGTGCGAAAGAGTAACTTCACGCTGTGTTTTTGGAGAGTTTGGTACTCGTCCTGATACTAACCATGGGTTAACACCATAACAACCGCATATAAGTGTATCTTTAGTTCCATGGAAAATAGCACCACCACCTTGATCATTTAAATTCTTTCCTGCAGGAACTCCTTCTGGACGCATTGGAGCAAAACCGCCGTCATACCAATAAACTTCCACTTCAGGCATACCCACTTTAGGCATATTGTCTCTTGCAGGGAATGTGAATTTAACCATTTCAGCTGTAGGAGCACTGTCGGTTAAAAGCATTGTAGAAGATGCTTCAACTTTTGTTGGATATACAAGATTTAGTCCTTTAAACACAGGATGTAAAATATGACAAGCCATATCACCTAACGCACCTGTACCAAAATCCCACCATCCACGCCAGTTCCATGGGTGATATATTTCGTTAAACGGACGATGATTTGCAGGCCCGATGAAAAGATCCCAATCTAGTGTTTTTGGAACTCTATGCTTTTCTTTCGGAATCATTAGACCCTGTGGCCATATTGGGCGGTCGGTGAAAGTCTCAACTTTAGTTACTTCACCAATTTGTCCATCAGCAATCCAATCTATTACCTGACGAACACCAGGGCCAGATGAACCTTGGTTACCCATACTTGTAGCCACTTTATATTTATCTGCCAACTTGGTAAGAAGACGAGACTCATATACACTATGAGTAAGTGGTTTTTGAACAAACACATGTTTGCCCATAGTCATTGCATCGGCAGCAATAATAGCATGAGTATGGTCTGCCGTAGCTACAACAACTGCATCGATGTCTTTACCCATCTCGGAATACATCTTTCTGTAGTCGTAGAATTTTTTTGCATTTGGATACTTCTCAAACACTCTTTGACTATATTTCCAATCAACATCGCAAAGTGCAACAATGTTCTCACTTTGAAGGTTATTTAGGTTTGAATTTCCCATGCCTCCTATGCCTACGGCAGCAATGTTTAGCATATCACTTGGGGCTTTGTACCCCATACTTTTTCCAAGTACCTTTGAAGGTACAATAGTAAGACCGGCAGCCGCTATGGCACCGGTTTCCAGAAATTTTCTTCTTGAAATGTTAGTTGACATAAGTACTTTTTTTTATTTGTGTTACTTTATCTTAATAAAAGGTAAGATCTAATTCTATTCTAAACTTTATGTAGTAATATTTTCCAAATTGTTAGTGAATTACAGTTGTAAAAGTAAGATAAAAATATTTGAAAATGAAATATTATTCTAATAAAAACTATTTTTGGTTTTAAAAAGCGATAATTATAATCAGGAATTGACTAAAATGACATAATTATGCATTTTAATTGTCTAAATTGAATCATCTGAAAACTGAATTTGATTTAATTAGTTTGTTTATTTTTAGTAAACATGTAACTTTATAAATTAAAAAAAAAAAATGGCACAGAATAGTTTTTTAGCTTTAATTGAACAAAGCATTCGTCTTAATTGGGAGCAACCAGCTTTAACCGAACTGCAGGGTAAAACCCTTTATTACAAAGATTTTGCAAAAGAGATAGATAAATTTCACGAGTTTTTTGAGACTGAAGGAATAAAAAAGGGAGATAAAATTGCTCTGTGTGGTAAAAACTCTGCAAACTGGGCAATAGCTTTCTTTGCAACACTTTCATATGGTGCCGTTACAGTAAGTATTCTTAATGATTTTGATGCAAAAAGTATTGAGTTTATTGTTGACCACTCCGACACAAAAGTAATGTTTGCCGACCAAAATATATGGAACAGTTTGGATAAGGCAAAAACTCCTAAGGTTGAAACAGTTTATTCTTTAGATGATTTTACATTAATACAATCCGATTCAGAAGATCTCAAACAATTTATTGGCAATTCATCTGAATACTTCACAAAGAAATATGAAAAAGGTTTTTTTGTAAATGATGTTTCATATCGTGTAGAAAAGCCCGAAGAGTTGGCCGTAATAAATTATACATCGGGAACTACAAGTAGTCCAAAAGGAGTGATGATACCATATCGCAGCTTATGGTCGAATACCAAGTACGCAAATGAGAATGTACCTTTTGTTAAAGCTGGAGAGAATATACTTTGCATGCTACCAATGGCCCATACATACGGTCTTGCATTTGAAATTTTAAATACAATTAGCCTTGGAGGTAATATTTGCTTCTTAGGAAAAACTCCCACCCCTAAAGTTTTACAAAATGCCTTTAAAGAAACTAAGCCAAAGCTTGTGCTTGTTGTACCTCTTATTCTTGAGAAAATTGTAAATAAGGTAATTTTACCCAAATTACAAGAAGGTGTTGCGGCACGACTAATTAAATTGCCATTGCTCAACAAAATTGTTTATAGTAAGGTGCGAAAATCAATGATTGAGTTCTTTGGTGGCAATCTTGTTGAAGTAGTTGTTGGTGGTGCAGCGCTTAATCATGAGGTTGAGAATTTCCTTAAAAAAACAAAGTTTCCTTTCACTGTTGGATATGGAATGACAGAGTGTGGACCGCTAATATCGTATGTATATTGGAGCGAATACAGAAAACGTTCTTCGGGAAAGATTGTAGACAGGATGCAAGCAAAGATAGACTCTGAAGATGAGCAAAATATAGTAGGTGAAATTCTTGTAAAGGGCAGCAACTTAATGCTTGGTTACTATAAGAATGAAAATGCTACAAAAGAGACTTTCACTGAAGATGGTTGGTTAAAAACAGGAGATCTTGGTACAATTGATAGCGACAATTATGTATATATAAAAGGTAGAAATAAAAACATGATTCTTGGTCCTTCGGGTCAAAATATATATCCCGAAGATATAGAAGAAAGGCTAAACGGATCTGCATATATAGATGAATCGCTTGCCATAGGCGAAGACAATAAAATTGTTGCACTTATCGTTCCCGATATAGAGACTCTGGAGAAAGAGGGAGTTAAAAAAGAAAAGTGGGAAGAGTTATTTAGTAAAGTCGTTGGAGACATTAACAAAACTCTGCCCACCTATAGCAAAATTGCTTCATATAGAATACTGGAGGAGTTTGAGAAAACACCTAAACGCAGCATTCGTCGGTTCAAATATCAGGAATAAGTGATCACTTAATTATGAATTAATCTCTATAATTAATATTCATCCCAACTCTTAATATGAATATCTTCCGGCTCCAATGTGCAGAAGGCAGTTATAAAAGCACTTGCCAGACGCGCATTGGTTATTAACGGAATATTATAATCTATTGCCCCACGGCGAATGATATAACCGTTGGTTAACTCCCTGCGAGTTACATCTTTTGGTATATTAATAATCAGATCGAAATGCTTGTCGGCTATCAGATTTTGAATATTATTCTCACCATCTTCATCAGGCCAGTTTACATCGGTGGCTGAAATTCCATTATCCTCAAGAAATTTTTGAGTACCGTGACTCGCATAAAGTTTATAACCCTTAGCACCTAGTAGCTTACAAGCCTCTAGCAGGTCCACCTTAGATTTCATCTCGCCAGAGGATATTAATATTGCCTTTTCGGGAATTTTATATCCAACTGATAACATAGACTTAAGTATGGCTTCAGAAAAGTCATCACCAATACAGCCTACCTCACCTGTAGACGACATATCAACACCTAGTACTGGGTCGGCATTTTGAAGTCTAGAGAATGAAAACTGAGAAGCTTTTACTCCTATGTATTCTAAATCGAACACAGAGCTATCGGGCTTCACATACTCAGCCCCAAGCATTACGCGTGTGGCGGTTTCAATGAAGTTATGTTTAAGTACCTTAGAAACAAAGGGGAACGACCGTGATGCGCGCAAGTTACATTCTATAACTTTAATTTCGTTGTTCTTAGCAAGGTACTGAATATTAAAAGGACCACTTATTTTAAGCTCCTTAGCTATTTGCTTTGAAATCTTTTTTACTCTGCGCATGGTCTCAAAGTATATTTTCTGTGCAGGAAACACTAGCGTAGCGTCACCTGAGTGAACTCCCGCAAATTCTACGTGTTCTGAGATTGCATATTCAACCACTTCACCGTCTCGTGCAACAGCATCAAATTCTATCTCTTTTGCATTTTGCATAAAGCTAGATATCACAACTGGGTATTCTTTAGAAACATTAACTGCCATTTTCAAAAATGTCTCCATCTGCTCCCTGTCGTAACAAACATTCATTGCAGCACCAGATAAAACATAAGAAGGACGAATTAATAGTGGAAACCCAACCTCATTTATAAATGAGTCTATCTCTTCAAAGCTGCTTGCCTCTTTCCAACGTGGCTGATCTATGCCCAAATCATCTAGCATACCCGAGAATTTATGCCTGTTTTCTGCTCTATCAATCGACTCTGGTTGAGTTCCTAATATTGGTACATTCTGACGATGCAGCTTCATTGCCATGTTGTTAGGTATCTGTCCTCCAACCGACAGAATAACTCCTTTAGGATTTTCCATGTCTATTACATCCAATACACGCTCAAAAGTTAGCTCATCAAAGTAAAGACGATCGCACATATCATAGTCGGTAGAAACAGTCTCAGGATTGTAGTTTACCATAACTGAATCATACCCTAGATCGCGAGCTGTTTGTACAGCGTTAACCGAGCACCAATCGAACTCTACCGACGAGCCAATTCTATATGCACCCGATCCGAGCACCACTACTGTTTCTCTGTCCTTTTCTTTATACGGTGTAAACGGTTTATCAGATCCGTATGTAAAATACAGGTAATTAGTCTTATCTGGACTCTCAGATGCAACTGTATAAATGCGACGAACAACTGGTGTTATATTCAAGCTCTTTCTATGTTCCC
The DNA here is from genome assembly GCA_012513315.1 of Bacteroidales bacterium. Lineage (GTDB taxonomy): Bacteria > Bacteroidota > Bacteroidia > Bacteroidales > Dysgonomonadaceae > Proteiniphilum. The sequence continues at coordinate 8,669 of JAAZCL010000423.1, forward strand.
GTACCCTTATTAGCTCGTTTTCCAAATTTCCATTTGGCTCTTCAATAAATCGTGCAATTTGAAAATCAGAAAAACCTAATCGCTTAGCTTCCTTTAATATATCATTTGGTAGATCTTCAATTTTATTATATTCTGCAATAACCTTAGAGTAATTAAAAATATTCTCTAGTCGGCCCAAAAACCAAGGGTCAATCTTTGTTAGCTCTTCTATTTGTTCAACACTATATCCCTTTTCAAAAGCATCGGCAATAGCAAAAATACGCAGGTCGGTTGGTTTAGAAAGTGACTCCTCAACATTGTCGAAGGTAATCTCTTTATTCCCAACAAAACCATGCATGCCCTGCCCAATCATTCTTAGTCCTTTCTGAATAATTTCCTCAAATGACTTACCAACAGACATTACCTCACCCACCGATTTCATAGAAGAACCAATCTCGTGACTTACACCGTAGAACTTATTTAGGTCCCATCTCGGAATCTTCACAATCATATAATCTAACTGAGGCGCGGTATAAGCTGAGTTGGGTGTACCCATTTCGCCAATTTGATCTAGCGTATAACCTAGTGCCAGTTTGGTAGCCACAAAAGCCAGCGGGTAGCCCGAAGCTTTAGATGCAAGCGCAGACGAGCGACTTAAACGTGCATTTATCTCAATAATACGGTAGTCGTTGGTCTCTGCATTAAATGCATATTGAATGTTACACTCGCCAACAATGCCAATGTGTCTTACAACCCTACGGGCAACATCTTCAAGCAAATCTATTTGCTCTTTGCTAAGAGTGATAATTGGCGCCACAACAATACTCTCTCCGGTGTGAATGCCAAGTGGGTCGAAGTTTTCCATTGGCACAACCGTAAAGCAGTGGTCCTTGCTATCTCTTATAACC
>JAAZCL010000424.1 GCA_012513315.1 Bacteroidales bacterium
CCCAGCAGCAATACTTTCTTTATATCACTGCGCAAGTATGGTAATCTATTTTTAGTGGATGTATCTATTGTTGTCATTTGCTTATTTTATCTATCAATGTATCGTTTAGTCACACTTTGTGCGTGTGCACCTACTATTTTTGTTGTCTCTACTGCTTATCTATATCTGTGTAGCAACTACAACATATCTATAAAATCTTGATACAGAAATTCCGTATCGGTAGACTCCTCAGCAGTTTCAGGAAGAAACTGAACCGACGAAAATGGTTTAGTTTTATGCCTTATTCCCTCGTTAGTACCGTCGTTCATGTTTTCGAAATAAGCCTCCCACTCGTTGCTCAATCCGCTGGCATCTACTGCGTAATCATGATTTTGTGAAGTAATATAGCAGGTATTCTCGCCCACTCTTCTCACAGGTTGATTGTGGCTATGATGTCCATATTTCAATTTGTACACCTTAGCACCTGCCGCCATTGCCAACAACTCATTGCCCATACCCACACCAAAAATTGGCTTGTTCCTATTCATCGCCATGCGAATATTATCTATGGTAACTTTACAAAACTCAGGATTGCCCGCTCCATTCGATATAAACAATCCGTCATACTCCATAGCGTTAAAATTGTAATCCCACGGCACCCTTATCAGATGAATGTTTTTGCTAAGCAAGTGACGAACAATACTGTGCTTCACACCACAATCTAGCAACACCACCTTCTTCTCGCCATTTTTATATTCAATTACCTCGTTGCAGCTCACTTTGGCAACTTGATTCTCTTCCCATGGATTATAAAAGTTTATCTCCTTTTCACTCCCCATTTCATCGACATTGCCAATCACAATTTTACCTTTCATCGATCCATTTTCGCGCAGCAACTTGGTCAACTCGCGTGTATCAATACCGTATATTGCAGGAATACCCTCCTCCACCAACCAGTCCGACAGGCTTCTCTCGGCATTCCAGTGCGAATAGTCGTGCGAATAGTCCAACACCACCAACCCCTTCACATGAGCCCGGTTAGATTCAAAAAAATCGGAAACTTCGTTTGTCTTACTGTTAGATGGGACTCCGTAATTTCCGATTATTGGATAAGTGATGGTAAGTATTTGGCCTTCATAGGATGGGTCAGTTAGGCTTTCAGGATAACCGACCATGGCCGTACTAAAAACGACCTCTCCCGAACTCGATTTCTCAGAGCCAAACGATTTACCGTGAAAAACTACACCATTCTCAAGTATCAATTGTGCAGGTTTATCTTTGCGCATATATGATTGTTGTTAATAAGTTTCTAAAATATCAGCTTGTTGCTAAACTGATGCAAAATTAATTATAATATCTCTGTTTTGGTAATGTTTTGACGATTAAAGTTTGAATAATAGAAAAAAAGTCAGAAGTGGGAAGACTTAAGTGATAAGTAGTAAGTCTGAAAGAAGTCATAAGTCGGAAAGAAGTAGTAAGTCATAAGTCGGAAGTGGGAAAGAAATCGTAAGTAGTAAGTGGGAAGTTGTCAAATATCATTATCTTTCCTTCCGCATGTGAGGAATCTGTTTCATGAAGAGGTGGTGTGAGGTATGAGGTGTGGGTGATGGTTGTTAAGCCTTTGTCATTCTGAGACCCCACCCAATTTTTTTATTGGGTTTACCCCATGAAATTAAAAATAATATTTCATTGGGGCAAAAAGAAG
>JAAZCL010000425.1 GCA_012513315.1 Bacteroidales bacterium
ACAAACTTTCGACATTATTAGCCCTCCAAAATATTATTATATTCCGGCGTCTCTATTTAGAATGTCCTTTCCACTAATTGCAAGCCTGATTTGAGTAGGTTTTATAAATCAAAGAAGTTCTTAAGATATTGTTTTAGCTTCATATCATAATGGGTGAGATCATGGAAACCTTTAAATCTTTTGATACTAATATATAATCAAACGGAATAATGGAACATTAAATTAAATATCCCTGATAGGAGTTAGAATTTTTGTTTTTCCATAAAATCGCATTTATGAAACTGTGATAAGCAAAAGAGAAGTGTCAAAAACCATCTCAATAAGTATAACGCTTAAATATGAGAAATAAAATGCCACATTATTCAAAACATGCAATAATAAATTACTCTTGTAATAAATTTAATTACATGACACTTGCGAATAAGATGGACGCAAAAGAACCGAAACTCCCTCTGCGGAGAAGTTTTTATATTGCTATTAGCGCACGAACCATAAAAGATCTCCGTTTATAATAGGGTCCCTCATGCTATCAACCCTTAAGATTTCCTGATTCTGATGTTGGCACCTCGTTTTTTCAAATAGGTTGTTGGGCTTAAGAGGTCAGTCCTATAATTACTCTATATAAAAGTTTCAATCGTTTTGGTGTAAATAACTCATACTATATTGTTGAAAATGTTTAAGTATGAGTTTAAAACAGGTTTATGTCTTAAATTTCATTGTATAGTAGAATAACTTTATGAAAGATAAACTATGATAACAAGACGTTAATGTTGTAAAATAACATGTTACAATAACAAGTAATATGAAATATTAATGCATAACGAAGCGAACAATACTAAAATCGAGGTGTTGTATGTAATGGCGAGGTTGAAAGGTCTTAGTCAAAAACAGGAACGTTTTGTTGATGAATACCTGATCGATTTGAATGCAACGCAAGCGGCCATTCGTGCAGGGTATTCTAAGAATAATGCTGACAAGGTAGGGTCTCGGCTTGTAGGGAATAGTAGAGTTTCTAAGACCATTCAGGCCGCAAAAATCAAACGTGCCATTAGGACGGGTCTTATGGCCGATTATGTGTTACAAGGCCTTATGGAGGTAGCTACAAGGTGTATGGAAGGACGTCCTGTTCTTAACATGTCAGGTAAACAGGTTTACGATGAAAATAATGCGCGTCTTTGGAAGATCGACAGTGCTGGCGCGAATAGGGCCCTTGAACTTCTTGGAAAGCATTTAGGGTTGTTCAATTCAGATGCACAGGGTGCCCAAAACGTAACCCCTGTTCAAATCGAAGCAATTCGTAAGATTATTTTAGAGTAACTAACAAGGAATTATGAAGCTAACAATGTAGCCACAGAGTAAGCTTGTCTGTCTATGAAGGATGGTATAGCCCCCACTGTTAGATGAATTTATGTTTAATAGCATGTGTTTATACAAAACGATCAAGAATCTTACACGGTTTTTACACGTAGCACACGCAATGTTTATTAAAATATGTAAATTTAAAACACTCCATTTTTTCGTGCGTTGGGCCTAATGTTCAGAGTTCTTCCTTCTGATTTTGCCTTTTCTTCAATTTTTTTTCTTTTCATATCTCTTCTGTAACAGCGTTCGTGATGCAACAAGGGTTCTGAGGTTATCGGATCTCTTTTACGACTCTTTCTTAAGTTCTCGAATATATCGTATTGATTACAAATATAGCACTTATGGATTGAGTGTGGATCACTTGCATTTAAAACAGATCGTTCAATCCACAACCAAATAAAACTGTACAAGTCAACTGGGACCCTATGTGGCAAGATTTGTCCATAAGGTGGCAACACATAAAGTGAATCATAAAATTGGCTATTTTCGATTCCTCTTTGGATACATTGGCTTAGATATATTCTGTTAAATAACTTTTGTTTATTCATATTTTGCGAGAAATCAGAACTGAACTTTGGGCCTGCAATATATCTTTGTAGAAAATTTAAATTTTCTTGGATTATCCAGCCCTTAAATTTGTCGTCAAAACCCTCCGCTTCAATTTCGTGAAAATGTATATTAGATGATGGATTATTCCAACGTATAACAG
>JAAZCL010000426.1 GCA_012513315.1 Bacteroidales bacterium
ACAAACTTGGTATGCATCTATTGGTGTTAAATATGTTTTCAACTAATAAAAAAAATACAGACAAGATGAAATTAAAATATTTATATTTATTCCCACTACTCATCGCAATGCTTGCTACAATGACAAGCTGCGATGAAGATCAAACAGCAACAATGCTTGATGAAATTAAAGTTTCATCGTCATACGTAGCTATTCCTGAGGCTGGAGGATCTCAAAAGATTACGATAAATGCTAAAGATAGCTGGACAGTAGAGAAAGTTACTACTGATAAAGATCCTGTTGAGTGGCTTACACTCTCTTCTACTAGTGGAAGTGCTGGTGAGTCTACACTTACATTTACAGCTCCATCTGCTATTGATGGTCGTACTGCAGAAGTTCTACTTAAAAGTGGAGGCAAAACACAGAGAATTAATATTATTCAAGGATTACCAGTAATATCCGAAGCTACTGTAGCCCAAGCTAAAGCAGCTCCTGATGGCAAAACACTCCGATTATCGGGTGTTGTTACTAAAATTGAAAATACGCTATATGGTAACTGGAGATTGATGGATGATACAGGCGAAATACTTATTTATGGTACGCTGGACAAGAAAGGTGCAGAAAAGAACTTCGAGAGTCTTGGTATCGAAGTAGGTGATGAAGTAACCATTGAAGGTCCAAAAGGTACTCACAGTGGAAATGCTCAAATGGTGAATGTAATGGTTATCGAGCTCAGAAAGTCACTTATACAAATTGACTCACTTGCAAACGATTCGCTTCCTATCGAAGGTGGTGAGTTCACTGCAATGCTTTCTGTGAAAGGTGATGGAGTATCGGTTGATATTCCAGAAGATGCTAAGTCGTGGTTATCAATTGCAGCTGTAGAATCGGCAGGCGAAGAAGTGGTTGTTATATTCAATGTTGCACCAAATACAGGTGGTGACCGCGGAACAACTATAAAATTCCGTACAGTACAAGAGGGTAAAACTTACTCAACCGAAACATCTATTTTCCAAAAAGGTGCAATTGTGAAAGCAACCATTGCTGAGTTTATTGCAGCTGAAGTTGGAGATACACAATATCGTTTGTCGGGCGTTATTACCAAAATTGATGAAAAATATAATAACAACATAACAATAAGTGACTTCTCTGGCGAAGTTTATGTATATCGTCTTAATTTGAATGGAAAAGAATACAAAGTAGGAGACATAGTTACTGTTGTTGGTAAGCGTGGCGAGTATAATGGCGCTCAAGTAGCAAATGGAATTTTAGAAAGCGTTATTCCTGTGACTCCTATTACCATTGCAGAGTTGCTTACTAAAGAAGTTTCAACAGAAGTTTACTATATGGTAACTGGTGACATTAAAGAAATTACGAATGCATCTTACGGTAATCATTATTTGGAACAAGATGGTAGTAGTATTGAAGTATATGGTACGTATCCGGGTTATGGTGCAACTGGCGATTTCAGAAAGAACCTTTTTGCTGACAAAGGTATTGTAGTTGGAGACCAACTAACCGTAATTGGAACAAGAGGTGTTTTTGGTGAAAAAGCTCAACTTGCAAATGGTATTTATTTTAGTCACGAAAGTGCAGAATAAGCAATAGTACGTCTATACTAATATGTGATGTAACATCATAG
>JAAZCL010000052.1 GCA_012513315.1 Bacteroidales bacterium
TCTGATATTTATTTGGGTAAGATAGATAAATGGAACGATAAAAAAATTGCAGCAATAAATCCCAACATAAACTTACCCGACCTCGAAATCACTCCTGTTTATAGATCTGATGGCAGTGGTACAACCTTTAACTTTTCAGAATATCTTTCTTTTGTGAGCAAAGAATGGAACGATAATATGGGAATTGGTAAATCATTGAAATGGCCTGCCGGTATAGCTGCAAAAGGAAATCCGGGTGTTGCCGGAATAGTTCAACAAACTGAAGGTTCACTTGGATATATAGGTTCTGAATATGCATTAACATTAAGGTTGCCAACAGCTAAACTTAAAAATAGAGCAGGTAATTATGTTGAAGCAACTCTTGAAACTATATCGGCTGCTGCAAATGTGGAGTTACCCAACGATATGAGAGCTATGATTACAGATTCAGATGGCCCCAATGCCTATCCTTTAAGTCTTTTCACCTGGATACTTGTGTATAAAGATCAGAAATATGACAATCGTACAATTGAAGAAGGGGAAGAGCTTATTAAGCTGTTGCAATATGTAATTAGCCCAGAGGGACAAAAAGTGGCAGCTCAGATTAATTATGCACCGCTCTCTGAACAGGCTCTTGAGAAGAATCGCAACTTAATAAATGAGATAAATTATGGAGGTGTTGCAATACTTGAGAATGCAACCTCTTCTAATTGATTTATAATATTATAGTTTAATTAAATGAAAGATAAAATATTCCGGCTTTTACTGTTTTTTGCAGCGTTTATTGTGATACTTCTAACTGCCGGTATTATATATGCTCTTGTTAGCCGTTCTACTGATGCATTTCAGGAATATGGTATTATGGGGTTTGTTGCAAATTCCGAATGGGACCCACGTCCGGCAACTGAGGAGTATGGAGCATTGTCGTTTATAATAGGTACAATATACACTGCATTTTTGGCTCTTCTATTTTGTTTGCCTTTTTCACTTGCTGTTGCACTATTTAATGGTGAATATTTTAAAGGAAAAAAGATATCATCGGTTGTTAGATCGGTGGTAGACTTGCTTGCTGGTATACCTTCAATTGTATATGGTTTGTGGGGGTTTTATGCAGTAAGGCCGCTGATAATAGAATTGGGCATAAATGCTCAAGGTTTTGGAATATTGTTGTCTTCAGTAGTATTGGCTATAATGATTATTCCATATGCTTCATCTCTTAGCACTGAGTTTATTTCTATGGTTCCGAATAATTTAAAAGAAGGGGCTTATAGTTTAGGTGCAACACAAATAGAGATGGTACGTTTTATAAGCCTTCCAACAGCATCTTCTGGTATTGTTGCGTCATATATATTGGCGCTAGGGCGTGCACTTGGTGAAACAATGGCTGTGACAATGCTAATTGGGAATACCGATAGAATTCCGAAAGGACTTTTAGATACTGGTAATACTATGGCTAGTGTTATTGCAAATCAGTTTGGAGAAGCAGATGGTATTAAGTTAAGCTCTTTAATTGCAATTGGGCTATTGCTGTTTGTTATTACAGCTTTGATAAATCTTGTTGCAAAGTTGGTTATGAAAAGAGTTGCCAGAGTATAATTAATTTGAACATGAATATAAGTAAATCGATAAGTATAAGAAAGAAAAGTAACCAGCTGGTATATTGGATGGTTTGCTTATTTTCTTTTTTAGCAATGATTCCTTTATTCTTAATATTGTGGGATGTTGCTTCAAAAGGTTATAAGAATTTCAATCTGAGCCTGCTTACTGAAATTACGCCATCATCTATGGATGCTCTTTTGGCAAATATGAATGGTGATCCAATTCCGGGAGGTATTTTAAATGGTATTACCGGATCAATATTAATTGTGTTAGTGGCAATATTGTTTTCGGTGCCACTGGGACTGTTTATTGGTGTTTACCTTTCAGAAAATCGCGATAGAAAATATGCAAAAGTGGTAAGCTTTTTAACAGATTTACTTCAGGGAATGCCTTCAATTGTAATTGGAATTATTGCATATGCATGGGTGGTGAAACCACTTGGGGGTTATTCTGCACTAGCAGGAAGTGTTGCTCTTACCATAATGATGTTGCCAATGATTGTAAGATCTACCGAGGAGACATTAAAAATGCTTCCTCGTGCTTATAAAGAAGCAGGGCTTGCCTTGGGCTCTTCTTATACTAACGTTGTATTTAGAATTTTATTACCTTCGGGGTTTGGAGGAATATTTACAGGAATATTACTTGCTATTTCACGTGTTATGGGCGAGACTGCTCCACTTATGCTTACAGCTTTAGGAGCGTCTGTTGTGAACTGGGATGTTATGGAACCCACTAGCGCGATACCTTTGCTGATATGGGATTTTTATAATGATCCTAACTTGGTGGATTTGGTATGGTCATCTTCATTATTACTATTAATTGTAATATTCATTTTGAATTGGATAGCAAAAATTGTAGCACGCAAATGGAAAATATAAAAAATGATAACTTAATGGAACCCATTCTTCAAATGAAAGAGGTGTCTGTATCTTATGCACCTGGTACTAAGGCCGTAAAAGATGTAACTACAGATATTTACTCCAATACTATAACTGCAATTATGGGGCCTTCGGGATGTGGTAAAAGTACACTTTTGCGTGCCATTAACCGTATGCACGATCTTTATCCAAATATTAAAACAACAGGTGATATATTACTTAAGGGTGAAAATATCTTTAATTTTGATCCTATGGAGGTTAGAAGAATGGCAGGTATGGTATTCCAACAACCTAATCCGTTTCCCACAATGAGTATATATGATAATGTACTCGCAGGATATAAACTAAATGGGATAAGACTAGACAAAAAAGAAAAAGATGAGATTGTTGAGCAAAGCCTTAAAGGGGTTGCACTTTGGGATGAGGTAAAGGATGTAATGAGCAAACGTGGTTCGTTTCTATCGGGTGGACAGCAACAACGACTTTGTATTGCACGTACGCTTGCACTTAAGCCAGAAATATTGCTTATGGATGAGCCAACGTCAGCACTGGACCCAATTTCTACGAACAAAATAGAGGAATTGTTGTTGGAGTTAAAGAACCAATTCACAATTATTATTGTTACGCACAACATGTCGCAAGCAGCTCGTATTTCAGATAATTCTATGTTCATGTATTTAGGAGAACTGATTGAGCATGGCAATACCACTCAAATGTTTACCAAGCCAAAGAATAAACGTACAGAAGAATATCTTACTGGGGTGTTTGGTTAATTATAACTGTTTATTTATAAATCAAATAATATCATTTAAACTGATGAATACACTCAACGAAAATAGAAGTTCAACTCCCGTTTTAGGGATTAAAGATAAATATTTAGATCAGTTACATAGCGACTTCCAATTATTATCTGAGATTGTGCTTACTCAAATGATCAAGGCGGAAGAGTTGGTCTATGATAACCACAACAAAGATCTTGTAGACATTCTTAAGCGAAACGAGAAGTTGATAAACTCACTTGATATCACAATTAAGGAGAAGGTGATTAACGCAATAATGCTGTTTACACCTCGAGCATCAGACCTGCGCCGATTAATGGCTTATCATGATATGACCATTTCTATGGAGCGTGTGGGTGACCTTATTGAAAATATAAGTCTTGCTTTAAAGGAAATAGATTTCTCTATTCAAGGGTTTGAAATATACAAAAAACTGTTAGGGAAAATGTTTACCCAGACAGATAAGATGTTGCGAAAAGCTGTATTTGCTTTTTCTGGAGTTAGTCATGAAATGGCTTACGATACTATATTAATGGACGACAAAGTAGATAAGCTTGAACGCAAGATTGAGCGTAAGCTTGCTGAAGATTTCAATAATCAGATACTTAATACTCAAAGCCTTGTTAACATGATGAATCTTAATAGTATTTCATATTATTTAGAGCGTATTGGAGATAAGGCTGTTGATATTGCAGAGTCTGCCGTGTATTTGATTGAAGGTAAAGATATACGTCACGATAAGTTTGTGAAAGTTCATAAAAAAGATGAGGCAGGGGATAAGTTCCAAAAAATAGATAAAGAAGATAAGACTTAAACAGGAGGTCATTAATAGATCAGATAAATATTATGGAGAGTAGAGTTTTAGTAGTTGATGATGAAAAAGATATCTGCAATATTCTTCAGTTTAATCTTGAAAATGCAGGTTATATAGTAGATATTGCTAATTCGGGAGAAGAGGCCTTGGAATTGCTTACCGATGTACATCAGCTTATAATTCTGGATGTGATGATGGAAGGCATATCGGGTTTTAAAATGGCCCAGAAGCTGAGAAGTCGAGGTAACTATACACCCATTATATTTTTGACTGCTAAAAACAGTGAGAATGATGTTTTAACTGGATTCTCTATGGGGGGTGATGATTATATTTCAAAGCCCTTTTCGGTGAAAGAGGTAATAGCAAGGGTTGGAGCACTTATAAAAAGAACCTCTCTTGTTAAAGAACCTTTAGAAACTGTTTGGAGTTTTAAAGGGTTAGTAATAAATTTACGCACCAACAGAGTCTATATTGATGATATCGAAGTTTCATTAACCAAAAAAGAGTTCGAAATTCTTTCATTACTAGCTCAGGTATCACCCGATGTTATTACCCGTGGCGATATTCTTAATAGTGTTTGGGGTGAAAATGAATACGTACTTGATAGAACAGTTGATGTACATATAACAAGATTGAGAAAAAAGCTAGGTGACTATGCCTCAATAATTGTGAATAGATCGGGATTTGGATATTATCTAAATTTAGAGTCTAAAGTTGAGAATGAAATGACAGAAAAATAAAAATACAAAATCAATGAATAATAAAGTTTCTTTTAAAAGACGTATAATAATATATTTTTCTGTAGTAATAGCTGCTTTTACAGTGGGTATTATAATATTTGAGCAGAATCAAATTAAAAAAGAAAGAACTAATAGTCTTGAGCGAACCTTAGAAAATAATGCTGATATCATTTATAAATTCATTAAAAAAAATAATATTACGCCACAGTTTGCTCAAGAAGAAATTGCTGAACAGTTAAGCTATATGCCTTCTGAGCTTAGAATGACAATTATTAATTGGGATGGCAAAGTTTATTTTGATAATTTGCTTGAATCAGATAAAATGGAGAATCACCTCCAACGACCCGAGATTCAAAAGACTATAGGATATGGGTCTGGTACGAATATACGTGTTTCTAAAAGTAACAATATAGAGTACTTATACTTTGCAAAGGAGTATAAAGAAGGCTTTTTTATACGTATGGCACTTCCTTATGATGTAGATTTACGTTCATTTATTAATTCAGAGAATAGTTTTGTCTATTTTATTTTGCTCTTTTTTGTTGTATGTGCTTTAATGATGCAATTCTTCACAAATAGGTTTACAAAATCTATACGTGAGTTGAGAGAGTTTTCATTGAGTTTGAAAAATGGTGTCCCAATACCCGATTCATTTGAGTTTGCAGACGATGAAGTGGGAGAGGTGAGTGCAGATATCGTAGAAAATTACAACTTGCTGCAAGAAAATAGATTAAAACTAGCCGCAGAGCGAGAAAAACTATTGCAACATTTTCAACTGTCGGAAGAGGGAATAGCAATATTCTCTAAAGATAAGAAGAAGATATTTGCAAATTCCTATTTTCTGCAGTTCATAAATATTATTCTTGACAAACCAACTCTGGAGGTAGAGCAACTCTTCTCTGATGCTGCCTTTAGAGACATCGTAAATTATATTAATCTGAAAACTCGAGCAGGTAATATGCTGTCAAAACGTATTGAAAGAAGTGGAAAACAGTTTAATGTAAGAGTAATTGTTTTTGAAGACGAGAGTTTCGAGCTATATATAAGCGATATTACAAGATCTGAAAAGACTCGACTCATGAAACAAGAAATGACAAATAACATTGCTCACGAACTACGCACACCTGTAACAAGTATTAGGGGATATTTGGAGACAATTCTTTCATTAGATATGAATAAAGATAATGAAAGGGTTAAAAACTTTATTGATAGGGCTTATGCTCAGACCTTACAGCTATCTGAGTTAATTCAAGATATTGGTATGCTAACTAAAATTGAAGAAGCCTCCGACAGATTTAACATAGAACCAGTTAAATTAAAAGGCTTATTAGAAGATTTGCATTCCGATATTTCAGAAAAATTGAATGATAAGAATGACGAGTTTATAATTGATGTTGAGGATGATGTTGTAATTAATGGAAGCAAAACTCTTTTATACTCTATATTCAGAAATTTAGCAGAAAATTCTATTACTTATGCAGGCAACAATATAAAAATTAATGTTCGTTGCTACAGTAAAGATAATGATACATACTTCTTCGAGTTTTGTGATACTGGAAATGGAGTAGAAGATAAACATCTGGTTAGAATATTTGAACGTTTTTATAGGATAAATGAAGGTAGGGCTCGAAATAGTGGAGGTTCTGGATTAGGCTTATCGATAGTAAAAAATGCTGTACTATTTCACAAAGGAAGTATTTTAGCAAAAAATAGATCTGAGGGAGGTTTATGTTTCTTAATAACCCTACCAAAGAAATAAAACAATAAATTAATTATGAAATTTGTAGGTGCACATATAAGCGCATCGGGAGGAGTAGAAAATGCCCCCCTTAATGCCCACGCAATAGGAGCAAAAGCTTTTGCTTTTTTCACAAAGAACCAGCGTCAGTGGTTCGCTTCCCCTTATAAGGAAGAAAATATCGTAAATTTTAAGCAGAGATGCAAAGAACTTGGTTATTCGGCAGAACATATACTACCACATAGCAGTTACCTTATAAATTTAGGCAACCCTACTGAGGATGGAATACAGAAATCACGTCAGGCTTTCTTTGATGAGATGCATAGATGTGAACAGCTTGGAATTAATAGAATTAATTTTCATCCTGGCAGCCATTTAAATAAAATATCCGAAGATAAATGCCTTGACCTTATAGCTGAGTCTATAAATATGGCGCTTGAAAGAACAAAAGGTGTTTGTGCTGTATTAGAGAATACTGCTGGCCAGGGTACTAATTTAGGTTACAAGTTCGAACACCTTGCACATATAATAAACAAGGTAGATGATAAAAGTCGTGTTGGTGTTTGTTTAGATACTGCCCATACCCTTGCTGCTGGTTATGAGCTACGTACCCGAGAAAGTTATGATGACACTTTTAATAAGTTTGAAGAGATTGTTGGTTTCAAATATTTAAAAGGCATGCATATAAACGACTCTAAAAAGGAGCTAGCTACACGTGTTGACAGGCATGATAGTTTAGGTAAAGGTGTTATGAATATGGATTTGTTTTCTTTTATAATGAATGACCCACGTTTTGACAATCTTCCACTTATACTGGAAACACCCGACGAGTTGATATGGGCAGAAGAAATACAATTACTATACTCTCTTCAGAAAACTTAAATTTTGGGACTAAGATAATTGGATAATTAAACCAATTCAGTCGATTATAAACAAGAGCGCCAAATCTAATATGACTTGGCGCTCTTGTTTATAATGCAATAGCAAGATCAGTTAGTTAAGTTTAATCTCATCTACAAATATATAAGCACGTCTGCCACTTCCAGGGTGCCAGCTGGGCATTCTGGAGCACTTTACAGACACCTTGTAGTATCTGGAGGTGACTGGTTCAAATGAGATCTTATGAGTTGATATATCGGCCCAGTGATCGTTATTCTTGTCAATAATTTTTTCAGATGCAACAGTTGAATAACTATTTCCATCATCAGAAGATTCAATAATAATTTCAGAAGCATCAAATATCCAGTCGCCCGTTACCACTGCATTTCTTATTTCCATTGAACTTGTTTCGGTAGGTTCTAACATATCAATAACGGCAACTAAATCTTCACCTTGATATCCTATCCATCTACCAGTACGGTAGTTGGTGCTCTTACCACTTAAACCATCAACTAACATTCCTGCACCTGCATATTCATAATTACGAGCTGGTGTAGTTAATAATTCTATTGGCTTATAGGTTGCTTTGTTAACATTAACCATTTCATTCAGAAGCTTACTTTTTACGCCATCGCGAATTGCAACAGCTCTAACCTCAGAGTCTTGATTAATTGTAAATACACCTTCATATTTTATTGATGATTCAGTTGGATCGCTACCATCAAGAGTATAATAAATATCTGCATCATCTATAGTAGTAAATTCAACTTCAAGTGCATTTGAATCGAAATTAGGAGTATACACTCCGTGAACATCGAATACATGTGTAGCGTAATTATAGTCAAGTTTGTTGTAATGACTTATTAATCTTGGTAGCCTCTCTAGAAACTCTTCATAATCTTTCTTATCAGCATCCATCCATTGAACTTCGCTCATTGCTGCAAGTCGTGGTAGTATCATATATTCTACATGCTCAGGTTCTTTTATGTATTCAGTCCATAAGTTGGCTTGTGCCCCAAGAATATGTCTTTTCTCTCCCTCACTAAGGATGTCTGGTGCAGGCTCAAAACTATAAACCTGCTCTAGCGGAAGATATCCACCAATGCCAAAAGGCTCTTCATCTATATTTTGAGCTTGGTAATAATCGAAATAACTATAAGTGGTGGGTGTCATAATAACATCATGCCCCATTCTAGCAGCTTGAATTCCACCTTCCATGCCACGCCACGACATTACAGTGGCATTGGGTGCAAGCTCACCTTCAAGTATCTCGTCCCATCCAATAATATTGCGACCATGCTCGTTAAGAAATTCTTCAATGCGAGAAGTTACATAACTCTGGAGATAATGCTCTGCTGTATGTCCATCTTTTTCGGTAAGTCCCAATTCCTTTATGCGCGACTGACAAAGGGGACACTCTTCCCAACGTGTTTTAGGCGCTTCGTCTCCACCTATATGAATAAGTTCCGATGGAAATATCTCCATTACCTCAGTAAGAACAGCCTCCAGGAAATCAAAAGTCTCTTCTTTGCCAGCACATAGAATATCATCAAAAACACCCCATTCTCCAATTACATGGTACGGACCGCCAGTACATCCCAACTCAGGATATGCTGCTAGTGCAGCCAACATATGACCAGGTAGATCAACCTCGGGAATGATAGTAATATACCTTTCTTTAGCATACTCTACTACTTCTCTGAGTTCGTCTTTAGTATAATATCCACCGTGTGGTGTTCCATCATATTCACCTGAGTTGCGACCAATTATTGTCTCATCTCTCATAGACCCTACTTCTGTAAGTCCTGGATATGAATCTATTTCAATTCTCCATCCCTGATCATCTGTTAGGTGCCAATGAAAACGGTTTACA
>JAAZCL010000427.1 GCA_012513315.1 Bacteroidales bacterium
AATCAATCCAGTCGCCATCAGCGTCACCACCGGCAACACCCACACTAACGCCACGAATATCGACATTCACCTCATCATAATTCAGATCATCGGCCTCTTCTGACATATCATATTTTTCATATCAAATCACGATCTCGAAACTTGAAACCCTTTATTAGAAAGTTGCATTTCAACAAAGCGGGCCTTGTTATTTGGCGGGTTATCGCTCAGCACCTTTCTGATGCGGAGTGCAGCTTCAGGATCTTTAGCAACCATGTAGAGATACCCACCACCCCCTGCACCAGGCAACTTATAACCCAGTGTATAATCCTTTATCAGATCTATAATAGCGGCTACTTCTGGAGGATTGGTACCTATATCCAGCCCTTTATTCTGGTGCCATGTTTTCAGTATTAGTTTTCCGTACCTATCGAAATCACCTCGCTGAATGCACTCAGCCATATCAATGGCATGCGCTTTCATATCATTAAGAATGGCAAGATGCTTACCCGAGTTTAGAAACATCGACTTCACAATCTCACCCAATATATTTTTAGCCACACGCGTAATACCCGTGTAATACAACAAGTGACAAGAAGAATAAACAGCGTCCGTAAAAATTGTCTGAGGCAACCAACTCACTTTAGGAGTCTGCACAAAACCACTATCCGATTCTAGCAACTTCACACCATGCATAAAACCACCATACTGATCCTGCCAGCCACCACCACTAGTTAGCAACTGCTCCAACACCAACGTATTAGTACATATCTCCTGCTTACTCCACCCCAAACCACAAAACTCGTTTAATACACCCAACACCGTAGAAGCCAAAATAGAACTAGTGCCCAGTCCCGACCCCGCCGGAATAGCCGAAAGCAATGTAATCTCAATACCCGATCCAAACGCCCTCAACTGCTCCTCAAGCGAATCAAACCTTTCGGCAGCAAACTCAGCAATAAAACCACAAAGCGCCAATGCAGCCTTAGGAATAGAAAAAGGAGATTGCAATAACCTAAAATCACCCAACTCCTCATAAGAGCGCACCACCTCCGTGGCACCCATATCAATAGAGCGCAACACGATATTAAAATCGGCACACGGCTTAGCATACACCTGCAATGGTGGCTGCCCGTTAAGTTCAATAGCCATATT
Source organism: Bacteroidales bacterium (assembly GCA_012513315.1). Lineage (GTDB taxonomy): Bacteria > Bacteroidota > Bacteroidia > Bacteroidales > Dysgonomonadaceae > Proteiniphilum. The sequence goes on from JAAZCL010000427.1 coordinate 1,135, forward strand.
CACAACCGAGCCACCCGAGTAGAGCGAAAAAGGCGGAGTATCGGTCCACCCTCCCGCCAAATCAATCCTCACTGGGCTCCTGCCCCACACAATCTGATCGGGCAAAGCATCCAAACGAGGCACACGCTTGTTATCAGCCACAGCACTAATCAATCCATTTCTTAAAAGAGCAAACGACTCCAGCTCCTCAGCTTTAGACTTCTCCATATCACCCTTTAAGCCCAAAAGACGAGAGCGCAACATCCTATTATGAATCCTATGCATAACATCAGTATCATCAGTCAAAGTAGATGGCACAGGCAACCCCAAATCAATATAATCATTGGCCACATCACACAAGTCGAGCTGATAAAAAACACTCTTACTAAAATTACGCTCCAGCATAGAATAATTCATACGCCTCAATCCCTTACGCTGCTCATACAACCTGGATAAAGAAGCAACATCCATCAACTCATCGGCCGAGAAGCGCTTAGCATTCATCCAAATCTCTCTACCCTCATTCGATAAAGAATCGCCACCAATCATCCAAAGTAAAACCTTCTCTATATCATCATTAGACTCAAGATATGGAAACAGCGCATCCTTTTGAAGATCACCCTTAAACGCATCATCAATACCATACGTGCGAACCACAAAACCTCTATCACCCACAGGCACCATATCAATGCACACACCTTTGGGCACATCAATTTGCCAATCATTTGGGGGAACCCCAGTAATAACATTATCTGTAGACACAGACCAGCCCTTGCCAACAACAGAATTCTCAATCCAAATATTCCTGTTGTCCTCATCAAAAGCAATGTCCACCACGGCATTCTGCGTAAAAATTGCAGGATTAGGCTTAATCTTACGATGCATAATCAACCTTTGATCATACACCCTGTTTTGCAAAGCCAAAGAAGAAGAAATCATCTCGCGACTAGTACCAAAATGATAAAACTCACCACCATTAAGCGGAAGAATCTTCACCCTCAAACCATTAATATCACCATCCCTAATCAACGGAGAGTCGCCCAATGCCAGTCCAAACTCACTATACATATCATAAAACCTCAAGCCATCACCATCACCATATGAGCGCTCTCGCAAAAGGGCCACGGCACGATCGCTCAATAACCATAAACCAATATCCATCAAGAAGAAGTGCGAATCAGACAAGCCCTCCAGCTCATTTAGCGAAGGCTTCTGCAACATAAAGTCCAGCACCTCGGGGCTCTCCCTCTTAGCAGCAAACACACCATGACGAGTAGCCAGCGAAGCATCCACCCACAAACCATAGCACACCACATCCGCCTCCGGTATCACCTGCAAAGGCTTGTCGGTATGAATATAAACATCACCACTCACCACCAACGTGTGCATAGATTCAGGCGCCAACCTCATAATCTTCTTATACAACGGCAGCTGCAAACTCAGCAAATCCTGCGACAACCTCTGCCCCCTGGCCCATCTAAACACCGGCACAGGCAAACCAATCTTTCCCGTCACAGCATACGCAGGCAAACGGCGGCTCTGCCCACCCGCATGAATCAATATCCTTTTCTCAGACGATAGCCACTCCATAAAATCAGTGCCCGACGCCTCCTCCCTAAAACACTCCTCCAGCAACCATGTAGTACCACTACCCGATCCCAACCTCATATCACGAGGGTCGGACGTACAAAACCAATCTTCACTATTACGATTATTAAGCTTGTAATAATCCTTTACAGCATTGGGAGGTAGAGAAAGTAGTTTACGCATAAATTATTGTATAAATCTGTTTTAAGTAAAACCTATGAAGTATAGCAAAAGTAACTCATTTTAAGGAAGAGGTGAAATTATAAGCTTAAAAAAAACCTCACAAGTGTTGCAAGGTTTATTTAAATTATCTTACATTTGCAGAACTATAACTAACTAGTAAGCAATATGTTCTTAAAAATGAAAAACAAATATCTTGAAAAAGAAATGCGCGTGGAACTTAATGGTATTTAAAGCCGACGATATAACATTTAAGAACTCTAAAGACGAAACAGTCTGGATGCAGATGACTAGAAAGAAGTAATCACCTCTATCACTCTCATAATATCATCATCTGTTAGCGAAGAACCCGATGGCAAGCAAAGACCCTTATCGAATAAAGCCTCACTAGTACCATCCCCATAAAAAGGCGTACCCTCAAAAACAGGTTGCATATGCATAGGCTTCCAAAGAGGACGAGTTTCGATGTTAGCTTCATCCATCTTAAGACGTATATCCTCGCGAGAGAAGCCCGCAATAGCAGGATCAACCACAATGCAAGTAAGCCAATGGTTAGAATTAAAATCGGACGAAGGATTATCAAAAACCGTAACCCCATCAATACCCTCCAGCCCCTTCATATACAACTGATGAAT
>JAAZCL010000428.1 GCA_012513315.1 Bacteroidales bacterium
ACGTCTTATCTCATCACGTTTTCGCTCCCAGTAACGCTTATCTCTCGAAATATCCTGAAGGTATTTATCCATATTTATATAATCGCTCCCTACAATAGTAGATGCATCAGAGATTACAGACTCGGGCAAACCAATATTTCTGGCAATCTCAACCGCAAAAGAGCTACCGGGATTGCCAATAGACAACTGAAACAAGGGTTTCATTTCATGCCTGTCATACAACATAGCACCATTAACCACTCCCTCATTTTCATTAGCAAAATGCTTAAGGTTTTGATAATGCGTAGTTATAACTCCAAAAGACTCCCTTTTATTAAACCTATCTAGTAACGCCTCTGCAATTGCCGCACCAATTTGGGGCTCGGTTCCACTACCAAACTCATCAATAAGCAAAAGTGATTTACTGTTGCACCACCTATCAAAATATTTCATATTCATCAAGTGAGAGCTGTATGTGGACAAATCATTCTCAATCGACTGCTCATCACCAATATCAATAAAAATATCGTCAAACACCCCAACTGTTGAATTTTCTTTCAGTGGAATTAAAACTCCACATTGCACCATGTATTGAAGTAGACCTACCGTTTTAAGGCAAACCGACTTACCCCCTGCATTTGGACCAGATATAACTAATATTCTTTTGCTCCCCTCTAAAGTGATGTCTAGAGGTACAAGCTTTCTGTTTTGTTTCTTAAGAGCAATATCAAGAAGTGGATGAATGGCATGCGCCCAGTCTAGCATTTGAGCATTCTCCATTGGAGGTTTTATACCACCAGTAAATATTGCAAAAGAAGCTTTAGCCTGAATAAAATCTATTTTCGCCAAAAACTCATACGATTCCAATAACTCAGATAAATTTGGACGGAGGAAATTTGTGAAGTCGGTCAGTATCTTTATAATCTCTCTTCTCTCCTCACTCTCTAGCTCTCTGATTCTATTATTTGCCTCCACCACCTCCGAGGGTTCAATAAAAACAGTCTTGCCCGAGGCCGACTCATCATGCACGATACCTTTAATTTTACGTTTATGCGATGGATTTACAGGAATAACCAATCTCCCATCACGCATACTTGGGGTAACATCTTTATCAACATAACCCTCGGCCTGAGCTTTTCTGAGTATTGAGTTGAGGCTACCAGATATGCTGTTCATTGTTCTAGTCAGCTCACGCCTAATTGTTGATAAATTTGGAGAAGCATTATCTCTAATCTGCCCAAAGCTATCTAAAATCTGGTCAATCTTTTTTGTTATTTCAGGAAAAGTAATTACGTTTTCTGCCAGTAACATCAAATTAGGATACTTAACCTCCTTCTCATCATCGAGACTAAAGAAACCTACAATACCATTAATTGTCAATAACGACCGGCGTAATTCAGAAAGAGCAGACAAATCTATCCACGAACCAGCTGCCTTTATACGTCTGAGTACTGGTCGCAAATCAAAAAAACTATCCAATGGGAAATTATCTTCTTCCCTTTTAATCCGTACAAACTCTTCTGTTTGAGAAAGAAGAATCTGTATTTCGTCAAAAGATGAAGAAAATTGCATCTCGTCAACCTTTTCTTCACCAAGCGTACTCAAGCACCTATCGGCAATAAGCTGACGTACTTTCTGAAAATCTATTTTTTGTTCAAAACTATCGGGGTAGATCACTAACTATAAATTGTAAACTGTTTATAATTCATTTTAAAGCACAAAACTACAATTTTATACCGATAATTCATTACTCATGCATTTACTTAACCCTATATTGAATACGGAGTACTAATAAAAAGTTTTAAGATTAGTTGTTGCAGAATACAAAAAGATGTACTATTTTTGCACTTCAAATTTGGCGAGATAGCTC
>JAAZCL010000429.1 GCA_012513315.1 Bacteroidales bacterium
ATGTTAAAGAGACTTCGCCCGAGAGCACAAGGACGTGGTAGCAGAATACGCAAACGCTCAAATCACGTTACATTGGTGGTAGATATACTAAATTCAGAAATAAACAAATAAGCCAATGGGACAAAAAGTAAATCCGATATCAAATCGTTTAGGCATCATAAGAGGTTGGGATTCCAATTGGTATGGTGGCAATGACTATGGAGAAATGTTGCTCGAAGACAACAAATTGCGCAAGTACTTGAATGCTCGTCTAGCAAAGGCAAGCGTATCACGAATCATTATTGAAAGGACTTTGAAATTAGTTACTATCACAATTTGCACTGCACGTCCAGGGATTATTATCGGCAAAGGCGGTTCAGAAGTTGATAAGCTAAAAGAAGAGCTTAAGAAGATTACTGATAAAGAAGTTCAAATCAATATTTTTGAAATAAAGAAACCTGAACTTGATGCTGTAATTGTAGCCAATAACGTGGCACGTCAAATTGAAGGTAATATAGCTTATCGTCGTGCTGTGAAAATGGCTATAGCGTCAACTATGCGTATGGGTGCTGAAGGTATCAAAATACAAGTATCTGGTCGTTTAAATGGAGCTGAAATGGCTCGTTCAGAAATGTATAAAGAAGGAAGAACACCTTTGCATACATTTCGTGCTGATATAGATTACGCATTAGCAGAAGCTCTTACAAAAGTTGGACTCATTGGAGTGAAAGTTTGGATTTGTCGTGGAGAAATTTACGGTAAAGCAGATTTGGCTCCTTCTTTTGCAACACAGAAGGATAGTCGCGCAAGAAGAGGCGGACAACGTTCTGAAGGTGGCAGAGATCAACGAGGTAGAGGCAGAAGAAAATAAAATTAAAGCTTTAGATAAAATAAAATGTTACAACCGAAGAAAACAAAATTCAGAAGACAGCAAAAAGGTCGTATGAAAGGGAATGCCCAACGAGGCACCGAGTTGGCTTTTGGGTCATTTGGAATAAAATCTTTGCAATCTAAATGGATTACTGGACGTCAAATAGAAGCAGCTCGTATTGCTGTTACTCGATATATGCAACGTCAGGGTCAAGTTTGGGTGCGTATCTTTCCAGATAAACCAATAACAAAGAAACCTGCTGAAGTTCGTATGGGTAAGGGTAAAGGAGCTCCAGAAGGATTTGTAGCCCCAGTTACTCCCGGAAGAATATTATTCGAAATTGAAGGTGTGTCTTTTGAGGTAGCTAAAGAAGCATTGCGTTTAGCTGCGCAAAAATTGCCTGTTACTACCCAATTTATAGTTAGAAGAGACTATAGCGAAAACTTATAATCATTAATATAAAATGAAGTTACAAGAAATAAAGGAATTGTCTGACAAAGATTTAAAAGAGACGTTAGACGCGGAAAAACTGTCGTTAAATCAACTGGTTATTAGTCACAGCATTACTCCACTTGATAATCCGAGCATGTTAAAAGAGAAAAGAAAAGGCATTGCACGTATTAATACTGAAATTCGTGCAAGAGAAATTAACAAAGCATAAACCAATAATGGAAACGAGAAATTTAAGAAAAGAAAGAGTGGGGGTCGTTTTCAGTAATAAGATGGATAAAACCATCACAGTTGCTGTAAAATGGAAAGAGAAACACCCTATATATGGGAAATTCGTAAATAAAACGAAGAAATTTCACGCTCACGATGAAAAAGATGACTGTAACATTGGTGATACAGTTAGAATAATGGAAACACGTCCTTTGAGTAAAACAAAGAGATGGAGATTGGTAGAAATTTTAGAAAGAGCTAAATAACAT
>JAAZCL010000430.1 GCA_012513315.1 Bacteroidales bacterium
ACTGAGTTGGGTGCAAAGGTGGTAGCAATTTCGGGTCCCGATGGATATATTTATGATGAAGATGGAATTAACACTCCAGAAAAGCTGGCATTTATGCTTGAGCTTCGTAATTCAGGTGAGGATATTGTTGCTCCTTATGCAGATGAGTATCCCCGATCTAAGTTTTATCCAGGAAAGAAACCTTGGGAATGCAATGTTGATATTGCTATGCCATGCGCAATTCAAAATGAATTGAATCTTGAAGATGCAAAACTCCTTAAAAGCAATGGAGTAATACTTGTTGCGGATGTCTCTAATATGGGCTGCACAGCAGAAGCAGTTGATTTCTTTATAGAAAATGAGATGTTGTTTGCACCGGGTAAAGCTGTTAATGCGGGTGGTGTTGCTTGTTCTGGTTTAGAAATGACTCAGAATGCAATGCATATTTCGTGGGATAAAGAAGAGGTGGATCGTTGGTTGCATCAGATAATGAGCAATATCCATACACAGTGCGTTACGTACGGTAAAAATGGTGAATACATCAACTATGTGAAAGGAGCCAATATTGCAGGTTTTATGAAAGTGGCCGATGCAATGATGGCACAGGGTGTAGTTTGATAAGAATACTAGTTAACTCTAATAATAAAAGCAGGAGGAAAGATTAATTTCCCCCTGCTTTTGTTATTATAATGAGATAATTTCTGTAATTATTACTAGATAATATGATTATAATTATTGTTTAGAGACTTCTAATACTGCATTGTCGTTTCCAGCAGATAAGTCGACAGTAAAAACATAAGTTGTACCAACTTCTAATGTAGTACCTGAAACTAATCCTAAGTTGTCACTATCACGACCGTTTTCACCGTCTCCAACAAATACAATATCACTTTCGCTAGAAAGTGCATCGCTTCCAAACTCACCACCCCAATCTTTTTGATAAAAGAATTTGAAGTTGATTTCAGAAGGATTTATTGATTCACCGGCCACAAATGTAATTTGATAGGTTTTGTTGCCTATAGGTGCCAAACATAACGCGTTGGATGTATTCCAGCCTACATGGTTTTCGGTAAATGATGGTTTCCCTACCTGATCTCCAATTATCCAAATAGCCCCGGTGCCGTCTGCTTTTAATACTGCTGGTGCATTGCCATCTAACACTTCTACTCTAAAATATTTGAGTTGGAGATTGGCTCTTACCCGATATTTACCTGTGATAGGATTAAAATTGTATTTGCCTGGTTCAATTTCTGTAAAGTAATCAGTATCTATCCACCATTCTTCAATATCTCCTAGTCCTTCTATCATAAACTCCTGGTCTTTATTGAGATCAATGTCTATTTCGTAGTTGTCCTTATCTACCATTGTCATCTTTTTGCCATCAAGCAGGATTTCAAAAAATGGAGTAGCCTGATAGTTTAGTGTATTGAAAGTAACTGTATAAGTGCCACCAACGGAACTTACAAAAGGAATGCTTTCTGTAACATCGTTGGTAACTGCACCTGATTCCCATCCAAACATAATCTCACGCCCCTTCTCATATACTACCGGTGTTACTATATATGCCGGCAATTCTGTAGATGGAAATGGTTCTGTTGCAGCATATTCATTCGGCTCTCCCGTTGGTACCATAGGGTATGATCCGTTTGTTGTTACTAATATTAAATATGGATACTGTGCACGAGTTATTGAAATATCGAACGATTGAACAGTGCTTTTTAGGGTTGTATTTACCAAAACAAACTCCAATGTTGCTGTTCCATCTGGTATATCCTTTAGAAAAGGCACTGAAATGTTACCGCTATATTCACCATTCTCTTTGGTTCTGACAGTCACTCTCTCTACTTCCTCTTCACCAAAGTAAAGTATAGCTGTGAGGGTTGAAAGTGGAATATCATCATTTACTATTGCATGAAATGTAAGATTATCTCCAAAATGGACATTAGTGAATTGATTTTGAATTACCAACGATGGGTTACCTTCCTGTTGAAGATCATTCACTTCTTCTTCACAAGATAGGAGTCCGATTATTGCGAAAATACTTACTATATAATATTTTATACTTCTCATATTTTTATTAATGTTGTTAGATTACTACTTTTTCCATTGATAAGAAACAACCGAGCTTGCAGGAACCTCATAACTGAAATGATTCTTACCATCATCTAAAGTTATGTTTTTTGCAGTAGCAGTACTGTTTAGTAAGACAACAGCATAAGTTCCGTTGGTATTCTCAAAAGCAGAATGAATGAATCCAGATTCTGAGAATCCAGTTGTTCCGATTCTAACTGCACCTGGTTTTACTACAGATGATAAATGGCCCATTACATAATAGTGCGAGTTGCGGGTGATAGTAGAAAAATTAGAGCGGTCGATATCTACTGCGCCATAACACGTTTGGCAACCACCTTCGCGATTAGGACCACGATCACTGTCGAGCATCAGATTCCATACAATTACCGCTTTACAACCATTATTTACGGTGCCTAAGGCCACTTCACGCATATCCTCAATTAATCTCACCTGAAGATTTCGTCCATCATTCCATGTACCAATTGAAGTTTCGGTGAAAACCAATTCACGATCTGGGTATCTCT
>JAAZCL010000431.1 GCA_012513315.1 Bacteroidales bacterium
GGTTAGAGAACGTGCCGACCTTCCACCAGTTGCTTATTCTTTGGAAGCGATTAAGAAAGAGCGCAGGTATGAACTATGTTTTGAGGCGTTGCGCTGGAACGACCTCCGCAGATGGGGCGATGTGCAGAAAATTGTTGACAACCAAGAGGGCGTGAACATTACAAATAGAGGCGTTGCAGCAAAATATACCTTCGGTGCTTTTGATTATATGCAAAGATACAGCGCCACAGGCGGAGGCTTCTGGAAGATTCCCGATTCGCAGATCACTCTCTCTGAAGGGGTGCTGGAGCAAAATCCTGGGTGGGATGATAGTTTTACATTTAAGAGTTTGCCCTATTATTCGAATTAAAAATTAATAGTGTTCTTTAATTTTAAATTTGTTCATGCGCCTGGAGAGATCTGGGCGCTTTTTTTTATTTTAATACAGGTCTAACAGACTCCTCAGATAATTTTGGTATTTTTGTTTCCTATCACTTTATAGAAACATGAGATATCTATTAATTATCATATTATTATTTGAGTTTACAACATCAATTTTTGCTTCTCCAAAAATAGATTCGCTGTTGCATGTGTTGGATGAAACAATTGCGGATAGTGAGTTGTATGAAAATGAGAAAAAAAACAGGATTGCAAGCATTAAGGCGGAGTTGCAGCTAGAAAACATAGGCAGTAATGAAAGTTTTGGTATTTATGAGATGCTGCATAGGGAGTATGAGTTTTATATTAGCGACTCGGCAAGATATTATATTGATAGATGTATTGATATTGCGCGGGCAAATGATGATGGGGTGAAACTGGCAAATGCTATGATTAAGAAGGCCAATTTGCTTGCTACGGCGGGTTTGTATCCGGAAGCTATTGAATTGCTTAAATTGGTGAATACTGGTTTTTTGACGAAGCAAGATTCTGCACGTTATTACTTGGCTTTAGAACATACTTATTTATATCATGCCGAGTATGTGCGTGGTGATGATATGTTGGGGAAGTATTTGGAGTTGAGAAATGTTTATAGGGATTCGACATTGTTGCTATTGCCTGAAAATGAGTATTTATTTACAATTACCAAAACTTCGCAATTGATTGAAGAGGGCTTGTTTGATGAGGCGGAGGTACTATTGCTTTCTTATATGCCTAAGGTTGAGAATGGTACAAGGGATTATAGTGTACTGACTTCTATTCTTGCTTTTCTTTATGAGTGTATGGGTGATGGCGAGATGAGGATGGAATATCTTATTAGAAGTGCCATATCGGATATTAAGGCGGTGGTGAAAGAGAACAATTCGTTGCGTACGCTGGCCGAGTTGTTGTATGAGGAGGGACAGATTGCGCGTGCTCATTTGTATGTGAAGACTAGCATGGAGGATGCTAATTTTTACAACGCTAGGCTGCGCAACTTGCAGGCGTCTAAAATGTTGCCTATTATTGATAGTGCTTATCAGTTTGAAAAGGAGGCTCAGCAAAGGAAGCTGCAGCAGTTGTTGATTATTATTAGTGTGCTGTCTTTGTTTTTGCTTGTTGCTGTATTTTACGCTATTGCTCAGGTAAGAAAGCTTGCAAAATCGAAGAAGGAGATTATGAAGATTAACAATGAGCTGCATCTTTTAAATAGTGAGCTTAAACGTGCCAACCGTGAGCAACAGCGCAGTAATAACTTGCTGTATGAGGCTAATTCTATTAAGGAGGAGTATATTGGTAGGTTTTTGGGGCTTTGCTCTACTTATATTGATAAGCTGGAGGCTTATAGGAGGATGTTGAACAAAAAAGCTACTTCGGGGAAGATGGATGAGTTGTATAAGACCCTTAAATCTACTAGGTTGGTGGAGGAGGAGCTGAATGAGTTTTATAGGAATTTTGACAGTTCGTTTCTCAAGATTTTTCCTCATTTTGTGGAGGAGTTTAATGCTTTGTTGCCTGAAGAGGAGAAAATTATACTTAAGCAGGATGAGCATTTAACTACAAAATTACGCATTTATGCGCTTATAAGAATTGGGATAAATGATAGTGCTGAGATTGCAAGTCTTCTGCGATATTCCATCACCACTATTTATACTTATAGATCTAAATTAAAAAAGTCGTCGCTGCATAAAGAGGATTTTGAACATAAAATTATGGAGATTGGTGCCTTTAGACCTGTGTAGTGTGTTTAGTTTTTATGCTCTCTTGATTACTATATAATACTAATCTTCAACGGCTTGTATTTTTAACTTTTTAGATTTTATTTGACCATCAAATTTGATGGTCCTTTTTTTATTATGTTTGTCATTATCCCTTATATGTGAATACATGAAAAACGGGATAGTGAAATGGCGAATATTTAAATGATAAAAATCTAATTTATAATTTGTAAAATCTAATAATGTATGGAAGTTAAGAATAAACATTTGTTCAGACAACTCCTGTTTAGTTTTCTTTTGTTGATGGCCGCGTTAATACCAACGCATGCGGTGGCTCAACAACAAGGTACTATTAAGGGTACGGTTGTAGATAGAGACGGCCTTTCTGTAATTGGAGCCAATATTTTGGTTAAGGGCACTTCACAGGGTACTATTACGGATATTGATGGTAACTATTCTATTTCTAACGTGGATTATCCTTCTACGTTGGTTGTTTCTTATATAGGATATATTGATCAGGAGATTTTGTATAACGGACAAAGCAGTATTAATGTTACGCTGCTTGAAGATGTGCAGAGCTTAGATGAAGTGGTGGTTGTGGGCTATGGCTCGCTTAGCCGAAGGGAGCTTTCGAGTTCGATAGTGCAGGTAGATAAAAGTGATTTTCAGCCTGGTGCGGTGGGTAACCCCATGGAATTGCTTACGGGTAAGGTGGCGGGACTGAACGTGAATAACACGGCTTCGGCTGATCCCAACTCGGGCTCGTCGTTGCAAATTCGCGGGGCTACTTCTATATCGGCTTCAAATGATCCACTTATTGTTATTGATGGGGTAACGGGTGGTAATATCCGCAACTTGTCACCACAGGATATTGAGTCTATGACGGTGTTGAAGGATGCTGCTTCTGCTGCTATTTATGGTACGCGAGGTGCTAATGGTGTGATTTTGATTACTACTAAAAAAGGTGGTGGTGAGCCGGGAAAGGCTCAGGTGACGTATGACAGCTGGTTTGGTGTAAACTTGGCCAAAAGCCCCAGAACGGTGCTTACTCCTGATGAGTTTAGGAGATCGAGACGTGGCACAGACTATGGTTACAACACGGTGTGGTATGATTTGTTGTTAAGAGATTTTTCATACGACAATAATCAGTATTTATCGATAAATGGCAATACACAGAGTGGGCACTATGGTGCTTCTTTTAATTATAAGAATGCTACGGGTATTGATATTAAATCTGAAAGGGAGGAGTATGCTGGTCGGTTTGTTTTGGAACAAAGGATGCTTAACAACCGCCTTCAGCTTAATGGCTCGCTTAACGCACGACGTGTAAATGAGGTGTGGGGAAATACGGGTATGTTTGATACTGCTTTGAATATGAACCCTACTATGCCTGTTTATAATGAGGATGGTACTTATTATCAGCCTACATCGCCCACTGGGGCACGAAATCCTGTGGCCGAGGTGAGGGATATTGATAATAATGGGCAGCGTGTTTATGTTTTGGGTACGGCAGAGGCTAAGCTTAACCTTATTCAACAGGATAATCAACTTCTTAATACGTCGTTGGCTTATTCTTTACATTACGACGATTTGAAACAGCAATATTATACGCCTTCTACTTCGGGTGAGTCTTACTGGGGTGGTTATAAGGGAAGGGCTAATGTGCAATATCAGAAATGGTATACTAATAGACTTGAGTGGTTGTTTAATTACTCGTTAGACTTGGATGATCATAGCATTAAGGCTGTGGCAGGGTACTCGTATGAGGAGTCGCATTGGGAACGTTTGCAAGGGGGTAACAGCGATTTTGTGTTTGATAATATAAGATGGCACGACCTGGGTAGTGGTAGCTTCTTAACCGACGGTAAGGCTAGTATGGGCACTGGTGCTTCGCTATCTAAGCTGATTGGTGTTTTTGGAAGGGTGAACTACAATTGGAAAAACTTGCTTATGGCTTCGGCTTCGCTTAGGCATGAGGGTTCTACTAAGTTTGGTAAGGATCATCAGTGGGGTTCATTTCCATCGGCTTCGGTGGCGTGGGAACTTGCTAATATGCCTTTTATGGAGGATGCGGCTGGTACGGTTCAGAGCCTTAAGCCAAGGGTATCGTTTGGTGTGACGGGGAGATCGGACTTCGGCGCATATCAGTCGCTTGCTACCTACAGCACTCGTGCTCAATATTTTATTGATGGGGAGTGGGTTAATGGTTATGCTCCATCGAGCAATGCTAATCCGCTGCTTGGATGGGAGAAGAGCGTGAGCACAAATATTGGGTTTGATTTTGCATTTTGGAACCGTGTAAGGGGTTCTGTTGATTACTTTGATAGGCAGTCTAAGGACTTGCTATATAACTATACTGCGCCTCAGCCTCCTTTTGTGTATCCTAATATTTTGGTTAACGTGGGTACTACTCAAAACAGGGGTGTGGAGGTTGCTTTGGATGGTGATATTTTTAAGAATACGCCGGTGAAATGGAATAGTGGTATTAATTATTCTTATGGCAATACTACTTTGAAGAAGCTTTCTAATGATATTTATGAGGCATCGTATTTAGAGCTTTATATGAAGCCAGGTGTGGGCACGAGTGAGTACTTCTTTCGTGTGCAGGAGGGTGGCAAAATTGGCCAGTTTTACGGATATGAATTTGCTGGTGTTGAGGATGGCAGGATGATGGTGTATGATGATGAAAATAATGCTATTCCTGTGGGTGATGCTACTCCTGAGTATAAGAGATATATTGGTAATGGTACGCCAACCTCGTATCTTTCGTGGAATAACTCTATTCGGTATAAAAACTTTGATCTGAACCTTTCTTTTACGGGTGCTTTTGGGTTTGATATATTTAATATGGGTACTTATGGAATGGGGCTGAAAGGGGCTGGCACGGACAACGTGTATCGCACTGCTTATACCGATCATGATGATATGAGTACTGGTGGTGGGGTAATTTCTTCTTTCTTTTTGGAGAAGGGCGATTATCTGAAACTAGATAATGTGACGCTGGGTTACAACTTATCTCCTAGGCCTAACGATTATATTAGAAATGCGAGGTTGTTTGTATCTGCTAAGAACTTGTTTACTTTAACGGGATACTCGGGCAACGACCCATCTATTGTGAGGGTTAATGGTATTGAGCCGGGGGTGGATAGCAACAGTGCATACCCAACTGCTATGCAAGTGAGTGTGGGTGTAACGCTTAATTTTAGATAAACTGAAAGACATGAAAGCAAAAAAATCAACAAGGAAATTTATGAAACCAATCACATATTACTGGATGTCACTCGCAATTATTGGCGTGATGATGACATCGTGCTTTGATTTGGATGAGCAGGTGTTTGACCGTGTGGATGCGGGTATTTATTATCAGGATGAGAGCAGCGTGAAGAGTGCTGTGGCATCGATTTATGGTACGGGGGCTTTGAGCTATATTGAATATTTTTGGTACTTGCAGGAATTCTCTGCCGATCAGGTGTCGTGGCGCACATGGAACGGCGGTTTGTGGGGATGGGACGAGGCTGAGAAGTTTGTGCTATCGAGCCATACATGGACACCGGAGTCGAAGATTATTCGTCAGACTTGGGAAACGGCATGGACAACTATTGGGTTGTGCAATACATTGATTGCCGATTTGGAGAGCCTTGACCCTGTATCGCTAAATATGACTGATGAGAAATTGAGAACTTATATTGCTGAGGTGCGCACTTTGCGAGCTTGGGCTTATTATAATATTTATGAGGTTTGGGGTGGTGCTTTGCCCTTGAATATATCGGCTGGATCGGAGATTCCGGGTAGTGCTTCTACTGACTTTGACGAGGGATCGCGCATCATCTTTGATTTTCTTGTAGCGGAACTTGATGAGAGTGTGGGTGATCTTACAAAGAACTCTGTGAACCGTATGAATCAGGCGGTTAACAGGATTATTAAAGCGCGCTTGTTGCTTAATGCCGAGGTTTTTATTAATGAGGCGAAGTATGATGAGTGTGCAGTGATTAGCCAGGAGATATTGGACAACAAGTATGGTGATTATGCTATTGCGGATGATTATCGTTCTATATTTTCTATGGGCAATGTGAACTCTCCGGAAGTGATTATGGCTTTTGCTTTTGAGGTGGGACAGCTAAATGGTGGTTGGATGCGTAATATGCCTTTCTTGCCATATAATATTTGGGATTACTTTGGTGGTACATATAATCAGAGTCCGTGGAACTGCGTTATCCTTACGCCTTCGTTTGACAACTCGGGTAGTGTTTTACCTAACGGTGGCACGAGCAACCCTGTATCGTTTTTGGAGGCACCTTATAATGATAAACTGGGCGCGATTTACGAGAGATATGATGATAGGGATATAAGGAAGCAAAATTATAAATATGATGCTGCTTCGGGAAATTACAAAGGTATGTTTTTGAAGGGTGAGATTAAAGCTAACTATGGCACTGGTGCTGCTTTGAAGGCGGATGCCGACCGTGATGGACAGGATATTGTGTATGTTGATCAGGTGGGTACTTTCTTGGGTAAAGGGCGTGAGCTTGAAACGGTGATGTCGCCTCGCTGGGGTGAGACTACATCGGGTGTGAGGCTGGTGAAATATCCTATTTATCCTTCTTCTGCTGGTATCGATTTTCAGGATATTGATGAAGTGGAGTTTAGACTTGCGGAGGTTGTGTTTATGCTTGCTGAGAGCAAGATGAGAGCGGGTGATGCTAATGGTGCTAAGGAACTGGTGAACAGTGTGAGGAGACGTTATTTCTCTGCTGCCGACTGGGCAGTGGTGAAGGATGAGCCGGGACCGGGTTTTGATGCTTTTGATTTGGATTGGATGTTGGGACAATGGGGAACGGAATTCTTATCTGAGGGTCGCCGCCGCCGTACAGACCTGCGTCGTTTTGATAAGTTTACTCAGGGACAGTGGTGGTTCTTTGGTCGTGCAACTGAAGATGGTAGTCTTTTGCCTGCTCAACGCGACCGCAAGTATGAGTGGTTTCCTTTACCTGCTTCGGCTCTTATGGTGAACCCTGGATTGGAGCAGAATCCTAATTATTAACTTATAATAAATCTACATAATGAAAAAAATATATTACCTGTTGTTATTGCTGCCTCTTTTTGCTGCAATTACAGGGTGCAGCGATTTAGAAGATATTGTTTTTGATCATGAGAAGCAAGTGTTTCCTACGCGGGAGAACGCAATTTTGCTGGAGGTTATTATGCCTACGGGAAGCCTTGTGGATGATGAGTATTATATAATTGGCGACTTTAATGGTGGTGAGGAAGAGGCTTTTGGTAATCCTGAGTGGATGTTGGAGAAAGCGGCTGAGAGTAACCTAAAGTGGGGTATTTACATTATGCCAAGTTCTTTTAAGGATGGAAAGTCGTTGGCCGACGGATTCTACTTTGTTGCTAAGAGACAAGGTGAGGAACGCTCGGTTAAAAATGAGCCTGTGGTGCATACACTGGATGTGCAGGTGGGTAGCTTTACCAATGTTTGGGTTGATAGATGGGAATCGTACTTTGGGGAGGTTGTAAAAGATAGTTACAGTATTTACGTTAATAATCAGACTGGCTGGGAAGAACTTGCATTGTATGCATGGGGCGATATTGAGGGTATAACACCTGGTTGGCCGGGACTATTACCTACTAGCACTGAGGTTATTAATGGTGTTACTTACTCTGTATTTGATATGGGTAAAGATAATAAGGATGTAACGATGAACATTATCTTTAATAATAATAACAACGGCAAACAGTTTGACGCCATGCAAGGGTTTACGCTTAACCGCGATGTTTATCTGCTTATCACGGATGGCAGCTTTGAGGAGGTGGACCCAGATGTGACTCCTTATGCAGGTTTTACTGTGTATGTGGACGACCAAACTGGTTGGGATGAGTTGGCTATATATACTTGGGGTGATGCGGAATTGGCTGGATGGCCGGGGATACAGCCCACGGGCACTAAGGAGATTAACGGTGTGTCTTATTCTTATTTTGAGATGGGTGAAGATGTTAGTGGAGCTACTCTGAATCTTATCTTTAATAATAATGGTAATAATTCTCAGCTGGGTGATGTGCCTATTGTGCTTGATAGAGATTTTTATTTTCAGATTACTACCGAGGGGGCAACGGAGGTTAATCCGGATGGTGAACCTGTTGAAGATGAGGGCTTCAAGGTGGGCAACGGAGGTTGAGTAAAATATTAAAAAGGTTAAAAAAACAAAGAATACAAAATTATGAATATCAATATAAAAGAAATTCTATTTAAAACCTTGCTCTTATTACTTTTGGTGTCTACTCCAACACTGGCGGGATGTAGTACTAACGAGGTTCCTGAGGTTACACCTCCGGTAATTGATGAAAAGGGTAACGAGTGGATTGTTTATGAGGTGTACCCAGGATTGTTTGAGCATGGGAATGCTTTTAATGCAATTGCAGATCGATTGGATGAGATTTCGGAGCTGGGGGTTAATGTTATATGGCTTATGCCAATTTATGAGCAGGGCATAGAGAAAGGGATTGGATCGCCCTACTCTATTAAGGATTACAAGAAGGTGAATGAGGATTATGGTACGCTTGAGGATCTTAAATCTCTTGTGTCTAAAGCTAAAGCGAAGGATATGATGGTGA
>JAAZCL010000432.1 GCA_012513315.1 Bacteroidales bacterium
ACTCGGTGCCAAAACCATAAGTGTTGAGGTACTGAATACTTCTGTCG
Source organism: Bacteroidales bacterium (assembly GCA_012513315.1). Lineage (GTDB taxonomy): Bacteria > Bacteroidota > Bacteroidia > Bacteroidales > Dysgonomonadaceae > Proteiniphilum. The sequence goes on from JAAZCL010000432.1 coordinate 48, forward strand.
AGGTTTCCATCGGTATCTACCAAATAATCGTTACCAGTTTGGGAAACTGAACCACGCAATTTGAAGTAGTTGATAAAATCAAGGTTATCTTGCCAGAATGGTTCTTCTGAAGCACGCCATGCAGCTGAAACACCAGGTAAGAATCCGTAGCGCTTGTCACTTGGGAATCGGTAAGAACCATCGTATCGGAATACAAACTCAACAAGATATTTTTCGAGGTAGTTATAGCTAGCGCGTCCGAAGTAGTTGATACGGCTTTCTTTCCAAGAGTAGCCCTCTGTTTCCATGTCGGTTACAGATCCGTTATTAATTTCGTCTAGCGCATCAGAAATAAAATACTTACGAGTTGCTCTTACCATGCGCCACTGGTTTTGCTGAGCTTCTATACCGGCTGTAACACCAACGTTGTGACTACCAAAAGAACGATCGTAAGATGCTACTAAGTTGGTCATCCAGTCGTTTTGCTCCTCTCTTCTCTCTTCTAACTGAGGTTGAGAAATACCTTTTACAGCAGGTGTAAGAGTGTGCTCAGGATTTCCATCCCATGTATAAAGTGTGAAAGGAGTTTCGAAACGACGTCTGTTATTAAAATATTGGTCGTACGAGGCAGTTCCAATAAGTGCTAATCCTTCTACACCAGGAACGTTAAATGTTGCTCTGAGCGTGTTTTGAATGTAATATGTTTTGTAGATATCTTCTCCTGTTGCGGGGGTGGCTCTAACTACGGGGTTATCGCCGTATTCGATATCTGGTCCTGGCTCACCACTAGGCCAATAGGCTGGCAAGATGGGCTTACTGCGCACCATGGCACTGAATATATCTCCTGCACCCCGGGCTGGATAGTTTGTTACCTGCATACGATTTACGTTGCCGTATGAGATATCGAATGCATCGCTTATCTTCATATCAAGATTTATACGTGCGCTGTATTGGTCGTAGCGGTTTGCCGAATTCTTATAGATTCCGTCTTCGCCATTTGCTGCTAAGCTTACAAAGAATTTATAACGATCGCTACCTCCAGTTAGGCTTATATCGTGACGATACATTGGAGAGTAATCTTTGATGGTTTCTTTATACCAGTTGGTATTTGGGTGTCCCCATGGATCTGACCCATCTTGATATTGCCTTAAATCATCGTCGGAATAACGAGGATCGCGACCTGAATATTTATCTATTTCGTTTACCATTGTTGCATATTCAAATGCATTGGCAAGCTCAGGTATACGTGTTGGTTGCGAGAATCCCATGCTACCAGAGTAGGTAATGGTAGGTTTGCCTTCTTTACCACGCTTGGTGGTAATGAGGATAACTCCGTTTGCTCCACGCGAGCCGTAGATAGCTGCTGCAGCGTCTTTAAGCACAGACATTGACTCAATTTCGTTTGGATTAATACGATTTAGTCCGCCTGCACGTCCGGGCACGCCATCTATTACTATAAGGGGTTCTTTATAACCGAGTGAGTTGGTACCACGTATGCGAATGGTTGTGCCTCCTCCACCAGGTTCATCGGAGCGTTGAAAGCCGATTACACCGGGCATGCGACCTACAATGGCATTTGAGAGGTTTGTTGTAGGTGATACTTTTAGATCATCGCCAGAAACACTGGCAACAGAACCTGTTACAGTTACTTTCCTTTGAGTGCCGTATCCCACTACAACTAGTTCGTCCATGAGATGTGTATCTTCTATCAGCGTTTGATTGATAACCGTTTGTGTTCCCACAATTGTTTCGCTAGAGTTATATCCTATATATGAGAAAACAATGATGGAATTATCTCCTGGCACTTCTAGTGAATATGCTCCATCGACATCGGTAACGGTTCCGATTGTTGTTTGTTTTACTATGACATTGGCTCCAATAATAGGTACTCCGTTTATGTCGCTCACGGTTCCCCTTACCACCTTTTGTGCTGACACAGAGATGGTACACAATGTAAAAAACAGGAACATCAAAGCTTTTGATGTATGTTGTTTCAGTTTTGTTTTCATTCCTTTTACATTTAATGTTTCATACATGATTTAGTATATTTACGAGTTTAGAAGAGACCTTAAGATTTTAATTTGTGCTTTATGATGATTCTTTTATTCTTATGTATAACGTATCTTTTTTATAAGGTGCATAATTCAGGATATAACAAGTTGTAAATAAAACATTATAACATTTATTATTTATAACGATTATTTACTAATAAGTGTATGCATTTAATTGTTATACTCACGTTCATTTTAATAAACTATAATCTTACTTCCCTAATTGGAGCAACTGTATTTTAAGCTATTCTCAACATTAATAGTGAGTTTGCAAGTGCTTACAAGCGTAAATAAAAACAAAATTTACATTACAAAGATTATAATCTTTTTTAATTAATTATAAGTATATAAATATAAAATATGAAAAATAGCTGTTATATAGGAAAAGTTGATGAGTAGGGAATGAGGTAACAAAAGTGGATGGATCTTTAATGATTAACCTACTCTGTTCCATAACTTTATAATCAGTGCTTTTAATTATTGAAAAGATTAGAAGTTGGGTTTTATATTTTATTCGTTGGCAAGTAACTCATAGTCTGTGATTGGCCTACCACCAGGAACATTATACACCGGTCTAAAGAAACAATGTATTTTTATTTTTCGATATAATAAATGCGTGTTATCTTTTAAGTTAAGAGAATCTTTTATTTGCTCGTCATTAGTAAAATCAATTGGAATCATGAATTTATCGTCACTTTCTAAGATATTTTCAGCCAGTACTATATTATGAGATGCTTCATGGTCTGAAAAATTGTCAGATATTAATTTAAATTGAGCAGTAGCTGAATAACCAATTATAT
>JAAZCL010000053.1 GCA_012513315.1 Bacteroidales bacterium
AAGTGCAGATATACTACCTCCGCCTGGTATTGGTTCGTTAGAGGCTGTACGATTTAAAAAATCTTGGATTGATTGGTTTTTAGATTCACTCATTTTTTTCAAGTTAAAAATTAAAAGTTAAAAGTTAAAAGCGAAAACATACTCCACTATTAACTCTACTTGTTTTTATTATTTAGATTGTTTTTCTCTTTATTGTTCAAGATATTCTTTTTTGTGGTTTTTACTATAGATACAAGTATAGCAATTAACTCTTTACAGTCTGACTGCAAAGAATCAAAAAGTTTTTCATCAATATAATCAGTCTCATATAATAGTGATAGCCAATAAGAAGTTTCATTGGCTTCTTTAAGTGCAATGCTTAACTTATTAATAAAGTCTAGTTTACTTTGAGCAAACTCAGCCTCCTTAACTAAAGCACCAATTGATGTGCCACTTTTCAATACCTGACGACTAAGAACATACTCTTTATAATCAGTCTGTAAATATTGAGTTAATTTCACTACTCTTATTGCAAAACCATAGCTTTTACGCTTTAGAACACCATCAGCTTCTGTCATAACGCGGAACTTTTAATTTTTAACTATTAACTTTTAACTATCAAACCCTGTTTGATAACAGTCTCCACACAATTCATCCCCACATAATAAGGCAAGAACTTATACGATGGATATTTCAATAAAATCATATCGCCCTGTTTACCAACATCAATACTTCCTATTGTATCAGCACGATTAATGGCAGCAGCACTATTGATAGTGTAAGCCGTAACAGCCTCTTCGGGCGAAAGATTCATATAGATACAAGCAATTGCAAAAAGCAAAGGTGCGGAAGCAGTATGAGAACTACCAGGATTGAGGTCGGTTGCTAATGCAACAATACAGTTGGCATCAATCATTTCTCTACCACGTGCATATTCTTCACGAAGCGAGAAGGCAGTCAGAGGTAATAAAGTAGCCACCACTCCCGATTGAGCCATTGCTTTTATCCCCTCATCAGATGCCTGTAGTAAATGATCAGCAGAGATGCACCCCACTTCGGCTGCAAGTTCTGCACCACCCAATTGTACAATTTCATCAGCATGAATCTTCAATTTAAATCCATGTTCCTTAGCCGCAACAAGATATTTACGAGACTGCTCAATGTCAAACACATTTTTCTCAGTAAAAATATCAGCAAATTCAGCCAAGCCTTCATTTGCAACTAATGGCAACATCTCGTTTATATTAAAATCTATAAACTCATCCTCTCTTCCTTTCCATTCGGCTGGAGTAGCATGTGGTCCCATAAATGTTATAGCTATATCCATTGGATGATCCTCGTTAAGCTGCTTCATCACTCTAAGCTGCTTAAGCTCCGTATCCTTATCCAATCCATATCCACTTTTTCCCTCCACGGTTGTAATACCCAGCGTCATCATAGCATCAAGTCTGGCTTTAGCCGAGTCGTACAAGTTTTGATAAGAAGACTCTCTTGTTGCTTTCGTAGTATTCACTATGCCGCCACCACGATTCATGATGTCCATATAGCTGTCCCCACGCATTCGCCACGAGAATTCTTCCTCCCTATATCCACCAAACACAAAATGAGTATGTGGATCTACAAAGCCAGGAAGTAGTGCCTTACCAGTTGCATCAATAACTCTATATTGACTTTCATCTACTGGTATCCC
>JAAZCL010000433.1 GCA_012513315.1 Bacteroidales bacterium
GATTAAGTGGATTGAAAATAAACTCAATAATCGACCTCGTAAAAGACTTGGATACCTCACGCCAAACGAAAAATTTAAACAAATTATTAATCAGAATTCTGTTGCATTTGCAAGTTGAATTCAGCAAAGGCTTTGAAATGACAAAAGAACAAAATGCTGAAGTAGCTATAATAGTAATAGTTGACGAAAACAATGGTATTGGTAAAGATGGCGATTTACTTTGCCATCTTCCCAACGATTTAAAGCACTTTAAAAAGCTTACAACAGGTCATATAATTATTATGGGTAGAAAAACATATGAATCTCTCCCTAATGGTGCTTTACCAAACAGAATAAACATCGTAATTACATCAGATAATGCGGATAATTATCCTGGATGTATTGTTGCTCGATCTGTCGACGAAGCAATATTATTGACAAAAGACAAAGAGAAAGTTTTCATAATTGGAGGTGTAAAAATATATAGCTCAACTCTTCACCTTGCCAATAAATTATATCTTACACGTATCCATCATAAATTTAAAGATGCAGACACCTTTTTTCCTAAAATAGATTTCAATAATTGGGAATTAATTGAGGAGGAAAAACATCTAGCAGATGAAAAACATCTGTATGACTATTCATCTACAACCTTTATAAAGAAAGAATAAAATCATGGGAACTTCAGACGAGAAAGAATTAAAAATGAGTGAGCCTTTAATACATGTGGGTATATTACAAAGGCAAAAGGTGATAGGTTTTTCTTTACTTTCTACTTATAAACTTCAAGGTAAAGAATTTCCTCCGGGAGAATATGAGGTGAGAATAAAAGACGGTAATTTATTATTCAACGGAGAAGAATACACTGAGATAACATTTGAATCTGATCAGCTGCACAGCGATAGCTTTGAATTAAAGATGGTAACCATTGGGGTAGATTTCCACTGGGAGAGAAAAGAGAATCAAAGATTTCTGGGAGGATTGAAGTTTATAGCTGTTGAAGATGGTAATAACGGTGCAAGTGCAACTGCTATTAATGTGGTTTCGCTGGAAGATTATCTTAAGAGCGTTATATCTTCTGAAATGAGCTCTACCAGCTCCGAAGAACTTCTAAAAGCTCATTCAATTATCTCTCGTGGTTGGCTTTTGGCACAATTGAAAAAAAACAAATCATTAAGTAAGCATGAAAACAATAATCAAACGTCGATAATAACGTCAAATGAAATAATTAGATGGTATGATCGTGAAGACCATGAACATTTTGATGTTTGTGCAGACGACCATTGCCAGCGGTATCAAGGTATAACCAGACAGTCTTCTGAACTTGTAAACAGTGTAATAAATGACACTTATGGCAAAATCCTTTCATATAGAGGTTCAATTTGCGATACCAGATATTATAAATGCTGTGGTGGGGTAATGGAGACTTTTGAGAATGTTTGGGAACCTATTGTACATCCCTATTTGCAGGGGAAACCTGATAGTTTTAGTGGAGTTCCTTTTCCAGATCTTACGATAGAAGAAAATGCAGAAGAGTGGATAAAAGGTTCACCAGATGCATTTTGCAATAC
>JAAZCL010000054.1 GCA_012513315.1 Bacteroidales bacterium
GTTTTCTGCCAATCTTCAAGAGGTTCAGGGAAGTTAAGGTCATCAATAAGTTGATACTCTGGTCCTGTTACATAAGGAACAGCAAACTTTGGATGCTCTACCACATGATAAAGAACACCACTGTTGCCACCATCAGCAATTCTCCAGTCCCACACCATTTCAAAATTCTCATAAACCTTTTCTGTTACTATATAACCATGCTCATCAGCACCTTCACCTTTTGCCTGAATCATGCCGTCTTCTGCAAACCAAGGTGCAGTTAATTCATCTCCGTTATAATCACGCCAGCCATTAAGTGATGTACCATCAAACAGCAGCTCCCAACCATCATTAGATTCTTGTTGAGTTAGCGTGTTGTGATCAGCTTGTTTATTACAAGATGTTGTAAATACAGTCATTACAATTGTACAAATTAAAATAAAATTATTTTTCATATTTACCATTTACTATAATTAAACTTATTAGTTTCTTGCTTTCTATTACAAAGATATTGAATTATGGCAATAGTTCATTAAAAAAATTAGTAAATTTACCGATTAATAACCTGTCGCCTTCTGGTTCAAACTAAACTAAAAAGCGATATCAGGTGTTTAATGATAACAAAAAACCATATTAAATAGTTTGCTTTGGAACTTATTGATCTTGCTGGAAAAAGTATAATGGGTGGGTCATTTGTGGGTACTATCGGATTTTTCGATGGGGTTCACATAGGTCATCGTCATCTTATAAAACATGTTAGGGAGACAGCAAAAAAGGAGGGTCTTCCCTCAGCTGTAATTACATTCCCGGTTCACCCCCGAAAAGTGCTTCAGGCCGATTATCAGCCGGCATTGTTGTGTGGATATGATGAGAAAATTGAACAGTTGGCAACAACCGGAATCGATTATTGTATTAGCCTTCCGTTTACTGCCGATCTTTCAAAACTATCTGCCGAAGATTTCATGCAACAAATACTAAAAAATGATATAGGATTACACTCTCTCATAGTGGGATACGACCATCGGTTTGGGCGTAATAGAGAAGATGGCTTCGCTGAGTATGAAAAGATTGGAGAAGATATAGGTATGAAGGTAATTAGAGGTGAAGAGTATCAGCTAAACGGAGAGAAAGTTAGTTCCACAAAAATTCGTAATATACTTCATGAAGGTGATATCGAGAAAGCCAACTTTCTACTATCATACAATTACACACTTTCTGGAAAGATTGTTGAGGGTTACCAGGTGGGACGAACCATCGGTTTCCCCACAGCAAATATACGGTCATGGGAGAGGTTTAAAGTTATTCCTAAGCTTGGTGTATATGCAGTTTTAGTGCATATACGCGATATTATTTATGAAGGTATGTTGTATATTGGAAAACGCCCCACGCTTCATGACGATCCCGAAGTGAGTGTGGAAGTGAATATCTTTAATTTTAATGGAGATCTGTATGACCAGTCGCTTAAAGTAGAGTTTATCGATTTTATCCGTGGCGACAGTAAGTTTAGTTCCATTGATCCATTGGTTAAACAGATTCACAACGATAAGGAAATGGTTTTGAATCGCTTAAAAGCAATTAAGTAACACGAAAAGATTCTGCAAATGGAAAATATAAAATTAAATAATGGAGTTGAAATACCCATGCTAGGATTGGGCACATATAAA
>JAAZCL010000434.1 GCA_012513315.1 Bacteroidales bacterium
ACTGATATAGAACAAAAAGGTTTTTTAAGACTTTTTCCTAGTATAATCTCCGACAATTCGATATAAAGAGCTCTATTAGTGATATAATCAAACACAAACATCAGCTTTTGTTTTTCATCTTCTAAAAAGTCGCTTAAAATACAATCTTCCATAACCAATGAGTCAACATCAGAATCAGTATCCATCTCAATTAATGTTATCTCTTGCTTTTTGCGCCATTTTTCATCGCTTAAGAAAAATGAAGCCATCTCTTTTTCGCTATAACCGATACTTTCTATAAGTGTGTTGTATAAATCCATGAATGTTGCATCGGCATCAATTTTAATCTCTCTTTTGAAGTCGTTTACTTCATCCGATAAAATTAGAAATTTGAAAATCATATTTATATTAGTTTTTCTTATTTATAAATAAATATCTTAATCTGTAGTTTGATAGTTCAAATTTAGCAAAAAGTTTTAATTCGAAACAAACAGCTTCTTTATTTATGTCGCTGCAAACTGTTGAACCTATCTATTGAATAATTGTTTTATATTATATATATTAATACAAAGTAAATATGAAGAAATTAAAATATATGCCTATTGATTCTGATTATACAGAATTATTGGAAAAGGAAATGGCAAAAGATAATTCGAGAGTTATATTTTTTTCTTTTTCAGGAGAGCCACAACTGGAAGAATCTAATGGTAAGATAAAAAAGATTAAGGATATAAAAGATGAAGGCTCTTTTCTACTTTTTGATAATGGAGACATGGTTCGTCTAGATAGAATTGTGGTAATAAATGGTATACCTGGTCCAGCATACGACGAATATGATGCTTATGCACTTGCACCATTAACTTGTAAGGCCGGTTATGATGAGTCTATGTGCAAATAATCTTAATTTAGCAATTAGTAAAACACATTTCAGTAGATAAATTTTTATCTTTGCTGACATAACGATATATTTTTTGTAAATGGCTTTAAAACAGCAACAGGAACTTAAACAGTTACAAAGGCTTTCACCGCTTCAGATGCAGGTAATTAAGCTTATTGAACTGAATAATGTAGAAGTAGAAGAACGTATAAAACAGGAGATTGAAGATAATCCTGCTATTGAAACGGCGGATGCTGAACTAAGTAGGGATGATAACTACGAAGACTCAGGTTCGGCTAATGATCTTACACAAGAGGATATTATTTTGGGCGACTATTTATCGGATGATGATGTTCCCGATTATAGGTTAAATTTCTCTTCGGGCAAGAGTGAGCCTGATTTCACTGAATTTAGTTACTTTGATGATAAGTCACTTCATGATCATCTATTAGAGCAAACTGGATTATTAGATTTGGATGAAAACAAACAAATTCTTGCCGAGTATATTATTGGCAATATAGACGAAAACGGTTATTTGCAACGCGATTTGTTGTCTATATCTAATGACCTACTGTTTCAGCAGCAAATGGATGTCTCATCTCTTCAATTGGAGGATATCTTGTATGAAATTCAAGATTTTGATCCGCCCGGCGTTGGTGCCAGAGATTTACAAGAGTGTCTGCTTCTTCAGTTGAAACGACTGAAGCAAGGCTATGAAACTGACCTGGCCATTAAAGTTATTGAAGAATATTTTGATGAGTTTACGAAAAAGCATTATGATAAGATTATACGACAGATGGGTATCTCACAGGATGACCTTAAGGATGTAATTGAAGAGATAGTTTCTTTAAATCCTAAACCGGGAAACACTCTTGGTGATAGTATGCAAACTGCAATGAATACTATAACGCCCGATTTTATTGTAGAAAATTATAATAATGTTATAACTATACAGCTTAACAATAGTAACATTCCTAGCTTACAACTGAATCGCAACTTCGCGGAAATGATAAAAGGGTTTAGCGATAATAAAACCAGCATGTCGGCTGACGACAAGCAGGCAATGCTATTTATGAAGCAAAAAGCTGATTCTGCTAAATGGTTTATAGATGCTGTTAAACAGAGACAAAATACTCTACAAAGGACTATGGAGGCTATTGTGAATATTCAATACGATTTTTTCATAACGGAAGATGAGACTATGCTCAAGCCTATGATTCTGAAAGATGTTGCCGAAAGAACCGGCTTTGATATCTCTACGATATCGCGTGTAAGTAACAGCAAATATGTACAAACAAACACTGGTATATATCCTTTGAAGTACTTTTTTTCTGAAGCTATGCAAACAACTGATGGAGAAGATATTTCTTCGAGGGAAGTGAAAATGATATTAAAAGAAAGTATAGAGAATGAAGATTCTTCTAAGCCACTGACAGACGACCTGTTAACTAAGATACTTAACGAAAAAGGGTATGTAATAGCACGCAGGACGGTTGCAAAATATAGAGAGCAATTAAACATTCCTGTAGCACGTTTGAGAAAAAAACTTTAACTTTGTCTAATGAAATCGATTTCACATGTAATATCCACAGTTTTCCAACCACTGTTGATGCCAACCTACGGAGTGATGCTTTTATTTATGTACACCTATTTTGGTGTAGCATATTCAAATAGATTTTGGCACATTGTAACTCCAATTATGCTTTTTTCGTTTGTAATTCCTGGCATTCTTATTTATCTTCTGTTACGAATAGGGCTAATATCAGATCTATCGTTAAAAGTAAGAAAAGAAAGGTTTTACCCCTATTTTATTACACTTTTGTCATACAGTGCAATGGTAATTTTCTACTATAAGGCACAAATGCCCACTTGGTTTATAACGATGATGGCGGGCTCTATTGCTATAATGATTATAGCCATTTTAATAACTTTAGTTTGGAAGATTAGTGCTCATATGTTTGGGGTTGGAGGACTTTTAGGTGGTGTTATGTCTGTATGTTATTATGTTGAGCATTCAAACCCTTACTGGCTATTTATTGGCCTATTTATTCTTGCCGGCTCAGTTGGTACCTCAAGGTTGATACTCAAACGACACACACTCGCACAGGTAATTGCAGGATTCCTTTTAGGATTTTCTGTTGCTTTTATATTTGTGAAATTGGGTGTGTAATAATCGCTTTTATATATATCAAAAATAATTGTACATTTACAAATTATAAATCTTTATTAAAATTTGAATTAATATGAACTTTCCTGAAAATGTTAAGTATTCTACTGATCATGAATGGTTGAGAGTAGAGGGCAATGAGGCTTTTATAGGTATAACCGATTTTGCTCAAGAAGAACTGGGTGATATTGTATTTATCGATATTACAACTGAAGGAGAAACAGTTGAAAAGGGTGAAGTATTTGGCAGTGTGGAAGCTGTAAAAACTGTTTCCGATCTAATGATGCCCGTTACTGGAGAGGTACTTGAAGTGAACAAGAAGCTTGAAGATGCACCTGAACTAGTTAATAAAGAGCCATTTGAAGGTGGTTGGATTATTAAAATAAGTCTGCAACACGCCGAAGAAGTAGATGCATTAATGAGCGCTGCTGAGTATAAAGAGTTTATTGGAAAATAAATTAAACGTATGAGTCCAATAGTAAGTATCATAATGGGAAGTACATCAGATCTTCCCATTATGGAAAAAGCAGCTCAATTTTTAAATGAGATGGAGATTCCTTTTGAAGTAAATGCTCTGTCTGCACATAGAACTCCCGAAGAGGTAGAGGTTTTTGCAAAAGGTGCCGCAAAAAAAGGAATAAAGGTGATTATTGCAGCAGCCGGAATGGCAGCTCATCTACCAGGTGTTATAGCTTCAATGACAACTATTCCAGTAATTGGAGTTCCTATAAAATCATCGCTTGATGGTATGGATGCACTACTTGCAATAGTTCAGATGCCTCCCGGTATCCCAGTAGCTACTGTAGGCATAAACGGGGCACTAAATGCTGCAATATTAGCTTTACAAATAATTGCCACTGGCGATGAATCTGCAAAAAATAAAATGACTAAATATAAGTCTGATCTGAAAGACAAAATATCTAAAGCCAATGAGGAGTTGGCACTCATAAAATATAAGTACAAAACAAACTGATTATTATTACAATGAAAAAAGTAATCTTTATGCTTACAACCATATTTCTGTTTGCAGCCTGTAATGAAGGTAAAAAGACAGATACAGAAACGATAGCAGATGATATCGATTATACTACATTTGAATATAAAGTAGATAGATTTGCAGATATCGAGATACTAAGGTATCCGGTTTCGGGATTCAACAGCTTGTCATTACAACAAAAAGAACTTATATATTATCTTTCACAAGCTGCCCTAGAGGGACGAGATATATTGTGGGACCAGCACAACAGGTACAACCTAACTATCAGAAGAGTATGTGAAGGTTTGTATGAAAATTATATGGGAGATAAATCTTCTGACGATTGGAAGAATTTTGAAACTTATCTGAAACAGATTTGGATGGCCAATGGTATACATCACCATTATTCTGAAGATAAAATAATGCCTCAGTTCTCTCAAGAATATTTTACTACTATTGTAAAGAGCGTAGATCCAGGA
>JAAZCL010000055.1 GCA_012513315.1 Bacteroidales bacterium
ATGTATGATACTGCAAGTAATTTAGAATTCGAAGTACCTGATTATAAGTAATTGTTATTTAGGGACTGTAGGTAGTTTTGTGTAAATACAAACTTACCTACAGTCTTTTTTGAATGTAAAATTGGTAAGTTTGGAATAATATTCATATTAAACTTTTGGAGGTAAAGAAATGAAAGATCAAAGAGAAATAATTATTCCAGATTTAGACTACCAAGCTGAAGTAAGAAAATGTAAAACCATGGAAGATGTAGTTGGTAAAAATGGATTAATGCAAAAGCTGTTCAAAGATATTATCCAACAATTGCTAGAAGCAGAAATGGAAGAACATCTGGGAAGAGAAAGACATGAAAGAAGTAATGAAGCTAATCCAAACTATAGGAATGGATATAGTTCTAAGACTATTGAAAGTAGTTTTGGTGAAGTTGGCCTAGATATACCAAGAGATAGAAAAGCACAATTTGAACCGAAGGTTGTTAAAAAGTATGAAACTGTATGTAATGAACTAGATAAAAAAATAATAGGTCTTTATGCCTGTGGTATGAGTGTAAGAGATATCCAATCTGAAATGGAAGAACTATATGGCATTGATGTGTCTCCTGCAATGATATCTAAGATAACAGATAAGGTTGTAGAGGCTGCCGCCGAATGGCAAAGCAGAGAACTTGATGAAATATACCCAATCGTATATATGGATGCTATGCATTTCAAAGTAAGAGATGATAATAAAATAGTTTCAAAGGCAGCATATATATGTATGGCTTTAGATATGAAAGGAAAAAAAGATATATTAGGTATTTGGATTGGTGAATCAGAAGGCGCAAAATTTTGGCTATCAGTTTGTAATGATTTGAAAAATAGAGGTGTAGAGGATATTTTAATTGCATGTATGGATGGTTTAAAAGGTCTACCTGAAGCAATTAAAACTGTATATCCAGATGTAAGTATTCAAACTTGTATAGTTCATCAAATTAGAAACTCTCTTAAATATATAGCATCAAAAGATCAGAGAGAGTTTATGAAAGATTTAAAAAGTGTTTATAGGGCATTTAACGAAGAAACAGCACTTAAAAATTTAGATATTCTTAAGGAGAAATGGTATTCAAAATATTCTGTTGTAATAGATTCATGGTACAATAACTGGAGTAATCTGAATACGTATTTTGAGTATCCACATGAAATTAGAAGAATTATTTATACTACAAATGCTCTTGAGGGATTTAATAGACAGTTAAGAAAATATACTAAGGTAAGAACTGTATTCCCAACAGATGAGTCACTAAGAAAATCACTATATTTATCTACCATGAAAATTATGGAGAAATGGACCTCTCCAAACCAAAATTGGGCGTCTACTTTAGGACAGCTTACAATTATGTTTGGAGAAAGGATACCTAACTCTTACACAATATAAATTTTTTTGAAATTATGGAAAATTTAGTGTATAAATAACTGAATTAAACACATAATAATTGTGTAAAGAATTCCAGTATTAGTATTTCTCAAAAATAAAAAAATATTACTGGAATTTGAAATTTCCAGTAATATAAATTATAAAAAATCTTATTTACACAAATCTATAGACATTCTCCAGATAACTAAAATACCATAGGTAGCAAATCACTACCTATGGTCTAAACTCATCACTTATTACAATTTTTAATCATATAATCTATATTTGTCATAACACCAATA
>JAAZCL010000435.1 GCA_012513315.1 Bacteroidales bacterium
GTCTTATAGTTCCCTTATGTTTTCCTTAATAAAGCATAAGGCAAGCATAAGGCAAGCATAAGGCAAGCATAAGGCAAGCATAAGGCAAATATAAGGCAAGCACAAGGCAAGTATATGGCAACCATAAGGAAAATCAGGACGATACAATGATATCTATTATTTGTCAAGCATAACGATACTAATAAAATTCTATAAAAAGAATCATCGACTTATTAAAAAAATCTTCAAGAAGTTCCTAGTTTGGCAACAACTAAACTCTGCATTGAGAATTATGTTAAAATATTATTTAAATTCAAACCTAAATATTAAATTTGGCAATTGAAATAGAGAAAACTACAAACCATAAATTCCGTTACTGATAAAGCGTTGAAACATAATAGTATGGAAAACCAACCGTTTTTTATACTATATTTTATATTGAAATTTTTTTATGAACATTAATTTTAAATGACAGAAGAATGAAAAAGAGATTTTTAATTTCTAAATGGAAAGGATTTTTATTTGCCGTGCTTTGGACAATATCCTTTGGTTTATTTGCCCAACATATTACGGTAAATGGATCTGTAACTGATGCTACTGGGATGTCAGTTATAGGTGCCACAATTATGGTGGAACAAAATTCCAGTATTGGAACTGTAACCGATATAGACGGTAATTACACGTTAAATAATGTACCTTCTGATGCATCTTTGCAGTTTAGCTATGTAGGGATGGAAACCCAGATTGTTGAAGTAAACGGTCGCACAAACATTAATGTAGTAATGGCTTCAGATACCGAGTTACTTGATGAATTAGTAGTTGTGGGATATGGAACAATGCAAAAGAAGCAGGTTACCAGTTCAATTACGTCCCTTTCTGCAAGCGACCTTCCTAAAGGTGTAGGTGGTTCGTCTATTGCCAATGCATTGCAAGGTAAAGTTGCTGGCTTGGTAATGTCAGGAACTGCAAGTCCTAACTCGGGAAATACATTTCAATTACGTGGTATGGCATCTATAAATACTTCGCGCGCACCATTAATTGTTATTGATGGAATGCCAGGTGGTGATATACGCACAATTTCTGCTGAAGAGATACAGTCTATCGATGTGTTAAAAGATGCATCGGCAGGGGCAATTTATGGAACTAGAGCAACAGGTGGTGTAATTTTAATTACAACCAAGAAAGCAACAACAGGTAAATTACAAATGAATTATACCAGTGAATTGTTGCTCAAAAAAGCTTTCGGAAAACCCGATCTTCTTAATGCACAAGATTATATTGATACCTACGAAGGGGCAAAGAATGACGAGGGACACGTAACTGATTGGTGGGATGAAGCATTAAGAGACAATCCTACATCTCAAAGACATATATTTACTCTGCAAGGAGGACAGGAAAGTGCGCGTATTTTTGCTTCATTAATGTATGATGAAAACAAAGGAGTTCTTAGAGGAGATGACCGTCAGGATTATGCAGGTCGTATAAATACAGATTTTAAAGTGCTTGATGGATGGTTAGATATTTCATCTCATTTAAGTTATAGGCAAGCAAAACGTAATCAAAGCAGTCCCTCCATCGAAGGAATTATGCGTGCTAATCCAACTCAGGCAGTGCGTGATCCAAATAGTCAAACAGGATGGAATATTTGGACAATAGGTGATAATACTGAAATGAACGAGATTGGTGAAGCAGCACTCAAAACTAACGAAGGAATGGATAAATGGTTCCGTCCCGACGTGTCTCTAAAATTGAATATCCTACCAGTTGAAGGCTTGTCTTATCAGCATACTTTTGCATATGAAAACAGACAGTGGGAAAGACATTATTATCGTTCTATGTTCTCTCGTGAAGAATTGAGAGCAGATCGTAAAGGATGGGCAGAAATGAATTTCAGTAAAACTGAACTGTTTAATACCGACGGCTACTTATCATATCTCAACGAATTTGGTCTGCATACAATAAATGCTGTTGCAGGTTATAGTTTTTTTGAAAGGAATGGTGACGGTTTTTCAGCCAATAATGGTAATTTCACCAATGATAGAATCATGTTTTGGAATCTTGGCGAGGGAACCAGATTAACAGAAGGTCTTGCTGGTATGAGTTCTTCAAAAAATATTACAGAGCGTTTGATGGCATATTTTATGCGTGCCAACTATTCATACAATGACACTTATATGGCCACAGCCTCTGTAAGACGTGAAGGTTCAAGTAAATTTGCAGTGAATAACAGATGGGGAAACTTCTGGTCTCTTTCTGGAGGATGGCGTCTTTCTAACGAAGGTTTTTTAGAAGATGCAAATTGGTTGAATGACCTGAAACTGCGTGTTGCATATGGTGTAACAGGTAACGAGGGTTTCTCTGCTAATTACGCTGCAAGAATGTATGGCTCGGATACCCGATGGCTACTACCTACAGGATCTTGGGCAATGAGTTATGGAGCCACTACTAATCTTAATGAAGATTTAGGTTGGGAAGAAAAAAAAGAATGGAATATTGGTGTTGATTTTTCAGTACTTGACAACAGATTATATGGAAAGCTGGATTTTTACAGACGTAACATCGATGGTTTGATATATAGCGTGGAGGTTCCACAACCACCAAATACAGAGTCAAGCATGTACAAGAACATTGGAACAATGAACAACCGTGGTTGGGAGGTTGAACTTGGTGCAGATGTTGTAAGAGGTAGAAATTGGAATTACAACACTTCATTAAATCTAACTCACAACAGAACTTTTATTGGTTCATTATGGGGCGATCAAACATATATAAATGGAGATGGTATTAATAACTGGGTGCAATATGCTCACAGGTTAGAAGAAAATGTTGAGATTGGTAGCTATTTTATGTATAGATATGCAGGAGTTAGTGAGGGCCGCTTCCAAATTTATGATAAAGATGATAATATAATCTTCTCTGATGATGGAACTGTTGACGATCGTGTATATCAGAAGAATTTCACTCCTACTATAATGGCAGGCTGGTCTCGTAATATAGCTTATAAAAATTGGGATTTCAATATGACTTTGACCAGTTGGATTGATTATGATATTTATAATGCAATTGAACTTGAATATGGTTTGAGAAATGTGGCTCAGGGCAATATGTTGTATGATGCGATTGAAAAGAATGGACATATAACAGGACGCCCCTCGCCAAGTGATTATTTCTTATACGATGGAACTTTCTTGAAGATTCAAAACTTATCACTTGGATATACTTTACCTATGAGAAAATATACTGAATTGATTAATACAATAAGATTCTATTTTACTGGAGATAACGTGTATACTTTCACTAAATATCCGGGATTAAATCCTGAAGTTGATATTACCGGATGGGATGCCGGAATTGAAAGGAAAGGCAATATTTATCCACAAACCAGAACATTTACGTTTGGGCTTCAGTTAAATTTCTAAAAGACACAAATATGAAAAACTATAAATTATTAATTATAATAGCTGTAATTGGGATATCTTCCCTTTTCAAATCATGTGATGTAGAGCCTACATACTACTCACAATCTACTCCTGAATTGTTTTTTGATACACAAGATAAGGTATACCAGAGGCTGGGGCGCGCTTTTACTCATTGGGCATGGGCTATGGCAGATAATCAGGCTCACTCAAACTTTATAATGTTACAGGAGTTTACCACAGACGAAATGTTGGTGCCTTCGCGTTATAACGACTGGTATGACGGTGGAAACTATTTGAGAATGTATCATCACGATTTCACTCCCACAACACCTGGTGTATACGATGCTTGGAGAGCTTTTTCAATGGGAATTGCACAAGCTTGGAGTGCAAAAGATGATATAGATCAGTATGTTGATTTTGAAGCTCTGGGGTTTCCCGAAGGCAGCCGAGAAGCTGTATTGATGCAATTGCAAACACTATCTGCTTTTTTCTACTGGTTTGGGCTCGATATGTTTGGAGGCGTACCTTTATATACTTCCACACAAGGAGATATTCAACCGCGTGCAACTGATGTAGAAACTTTTGAATTTATTGACAGTTTGCTTACTGAAGCTATTCCACAATTGCCAAAGAAGACTGTGTTGGGAGCTCAGGAAACTGGTGCTATCAATCAAGCAACCGCAGCATTACTAAAAGCACGTTTATATTTTAATGCAGAATCATATATAAGAAAAAACATGTATGCAGAAGCAGCGGTTATTTGTCAGGATATCATAGATGGAAAATATGGCACCTATGCACTTGAGGATGATTGGACAAACATATTTGGTTTCGATAATGATCGTTCTTCTGAAATTATTTGGTCAGTACCAAGTCAGAACGCTATAAGTGAAAGAAGCGTTGGTCCGCATTCATCTCACTATGGAATGGGCGAATATTGGGATAACGGAGAAATAGGTAATAGAAATAATGGATATTCACTTGTTCCTTCTTTAGATGTAAACGGTAAATCTTATTTATATGGAGCTGATGATCCAAGTACGAAAGGAACTTATCGTTTGGGTAGTCCGTTTGCAAAATTTCATGAAAATGATATACGCAAACAGCTAAGAGCATATGAAGGTGAAGGTAAGTGGCGTGGTATGTTCTATTTTGGTGCACTAATAAATCCGGTTACTGGAGATGCTACTCATGGTGGAAATCGTCAGATAAAACCTACAGATGTGGTAGTATTGGTTGACCAAATTGCTCGTATTATTCCACAGGCAGGTGCTGAGGCAGATCATGGTAAAGAAGGTGCACGTTGGGGTGAAGAAAATTCTGGTGTACGTCTTGCTAAGTTCTCGCCTATTCCATGGCAGTCAGAAAAAACATTAAAAGGAAACCCCGATATTCCTGTAATGAGACTTGCAGAAGCATATTATATGTTGGCAGAATGCAAATTACGTGCTGGTTATAAGGCAGAAGCAGCTAGTTTGATAAATGAGGTACGTGGACGTTACTTCACTTTAGTTGATCCAGATCCTGTTACAGCAACCAATTTGGATGAATGGCGTATGTTAGACGAATGGATGATTGAATTTATTGGAGAAGGTCGTCGTCGTACAGATCTTGTGAGATGGGATAAATATACTACAGAAGCTTGGTGGGATAAACCGGCTGACGGAGCAGGCAAAGCACATTATAATCGCTTTCCTATACCAGAACAAGCAATGGGTAGTAATAATTTAATTGAACAGAATCCTGGTTATTCAACAGCTCAATAAGAATATATAGAATTTAAAAAACTGGTAAGTGAGTTCACAGATGGTTGAACCTATTTACCAGTTTTTTTTCATTTAAATTATAAATATCAATAATTCTACCAAACTTACCTTGAAAGATAATTTTCTCGTACACAATACGCACCAAATTGTTTAGAGAGAAAGAATATATCTCAAAAAATAAATTTGCTCGCTTTAGTTAATTAGAATATCTTTGATATAAATTTTAATATATGAAAGCTCTACACGTACCAATTCAAAACGTTTCTTTATACGAAACTGTAGCCGATAAAATTAAAGTACTTAAAGAAGCAGGAGTCGTAGCTCATATTGATGAGGTTAACTGGAAAGATCAATTTACAAAAACAATGCCTGTTACAGTAAGAGTGGCTCACGATAAACAGAATCTATATCTACTTTTTAATATCACAGGAGAGCAACTTAGGGCAGTAAATACTAAAGATTTTGGTTCGGTTTGGGAGGATAGCTGTGTTGAGTTTTTTATGCAGCGCGAAGGCCAATTGGGATATATAAATTTTGAATGCAATGTACTGGGTGCACTATTATCTAGAAAGCATGAATCGAGAGATAAAGCTGTTTCACAGAGTGATGAAGTGATGGCTTCTATAAAGAGGCACAGTACTATAAAGCATAGATATGAGAATGGGAGTCAGGTGAGCGACTGGTCGATGTATCTTGAGATACCAAAA
>JAAZCL010000436.1 GCA_012513315.1 Bacteroidales bacterium
ACTATTTAATTTAAAAAAATTTCTTTGGTTGAATAGTTTTAATTCATGCATAACTAGTAAATGTTTAATTCCAGAAAGAGTATTAATACAAATTTAGCTTAATTATTCAGATTACCTCGAGTTAATTGTGCTGTTAACACCTTAATTTTGATTACAGACTTTAGAGCAGTATCTTTGTACTATTATTAAAAAAACTAGATTAAAATGTCACAAACTCCTAAATGCATTAAATGTAATAGCGCGGTAACCTATTTTGATGGTTCACTTTTTCATTGTACCGAATGTTTTCATGAGTGGACTCAGGAAGATATGGATTCTGCAGAAAGCTCTGATAAAGTAATTGATAGCAACGGCAATGAGCTGTTAGATGGTGATGATGTAACAGTTATAAAAGATTTGAAAGTAAAAGGATCTTCTATGGTAGTTAAAAGAGGCACCCGTGCTCGTGGTATAAGATTATCGAGTGACGACCCAACTCATGTTCAAGCAAAAGTAGATGGTCAGACCATATTTCTAAAAACTGATTTTCTTAAAAAGTAATATTCTCACAGAATTTATTAGTAAATACCTTATTATACTAGGGTAATTATTTGGGCAAAGTTCGGACTTTATCCTTGCCTGGTTCGTACCTCGCTCGGAGCCTCCTCGAAAATTTCGAGGAGGCTCAGGAGGAAGTGCGACGGATGTACATTCAAATGGTGGTGTGAACAATTGTTATTAAAAAAGTTAGTATATTTGATTTTGTTAAAAGAGTATTTAGTTTGATGTCTTCTAAATATTACATTTTAAAATTACAAATCAATAAAACATGAAAAGAAACAAAGTACTTTCGACCATTTTATTTTTATTAATTTCCGTTGTAATTACCAAGAGTCAAAATGTTACTATTCCCATAATAACAGAGAACTTAGCTACTATACTGCAAACAGATGAGAACAATCGTTTAAAGATTGTATACTTTGGTAAGTCATTAACTAATGTAACCGAGTATGAAAGGGTAGGGGAAGCCTTTAATTTTGATTCGGAAGGTGCCGACTCCAATAATAGCGCATTCACAGTTGCGGGAATTAACAATAATTTTGTTGAACCGGCAATTGCAGTGGTTCATGTGGATGGTAATAATTCGCTTGATCTGTTGTATAATAGTCATACCAGTTCTAATACGGATGATGGAGCCATTTTAACTACGGTTACACTCAAAGATCCAGTTTATCCCTTCTTTGTTGAGCTGAACTATAAGGTTTGGAGTGGTTACGATGTTGTAGAACAATGGAGTGTGATTAGGCATACTGAAAATGGTGAGGTGTTGCTAAATAAATATGCTTCGGCAAATCTTTATCTAAATAACAAAGATTATTATTTAACGAGCTACAATGGTGCTTGGGCTAAAGAGATGCGTCCAGTGGAAACACATTTGCGTCAGGTTATTCACACTATTGATACACTTTTGGGTACCAGAGCCCATTTGCTAACTTCACCAAACTTTATGCTATCGCTAGATGGAAAGTCTACCGAAACAACAGGTACTGTGATGTTGGGACAAATAGCTTGGGATTGTAATTTTGCCATGCAGTTCGAAACGGATGTTTTTAAGAACTTGCATATTGTCGCAGGGATTAATCCATATCAATCTGCATATCATCTAAAACCGAATACTCCTTTTGAAACGCCACGTTTTATTTATACGATGTCTTTTGAGGGTAATGGAAAAGGAAGCCGCAATTTGCAAAACTGGCTGCGAAGCCATGTGCTTATGGATGGTCAGGGTAGTCGTTTGACAC
>JAAZCL010000437.1 GCA_012513315.1 Bacteroidales bacterium
AGAGAGGTTTATAGAATTATTTAATTCTTTAATCTCCTCGTCGAAGTTGATTCTGGCGTTATTAGTTTCCTTTTCTTCTTCTTCTGAACTATTAAGCTTATCAGCTTCTGTTTTGTTCAACACACTAATAATTGTGTCCATCCTTTTCCGTAAGCTTAGAAATAAAATAATTGCAATAACTAAAGAAGTAACTATTATTGGCTGTGTAAATATAAAAAATACACCTATATCCTCTACAAAATGCAAAAGCTGATAATTAGTGCCCATTATATTATATTTTAGTTAAACAAAGTTATCTAATCAAATGCCCTCTAACACATCTGACTCCTACAAATATAGATACATTTTTTGTAAAAAAAAACACATGAAAATATTATTAAATAAAAACTAAATGATAATAGAAGAATAAAAGTGTCTATATAATAAAAGAGTGACCCGATTAAAGTCACTCTTTTAACAAAACATACGTTTATAAATTACAGGTTATTTTTCAAGAAATGTCTTTTTATTTTAATAACGACATAAACTCTTGATTAGTGCGGTATTTTGCAAACTCTAAGTCGTTAAGTGCTTTAACAGCAATTGTTCTGTCTTGACCAATTGCATTTCTTAAGTTAGAAATTACATCGTTGAAGTTGTTAGTTCTAGACGCAATTATAGCCAACAGATAGGCTGTAGTAGCATCAGGTTTTTCTACATTTTCTAGTGTTTGCTTTGCTTTATTATAGTCTGAAACTAAAATAGAAGCAAGTGCTGCATTGTTTGTGTAGCTGTTACCGTATGCACTTACTGATTGATTGTAATTTCCTTGCAATAAGTTTAATAATCCCATTGCTTCATCAAGTCCATCAGCACCAGCCGATCTTCCAAGTAACTCGTTAGCGATGGTTAAGTCATTCTCATGAATAGCTAATAATGCTTTATTCATATTTACTTCAGGAGCATTAGGGTTTACCTGAGCAGCACGATTAAATGCTTGTTCTGCTTTTGCATAGTCACCTTGTTTGAAATACATTGTACCAATGTTGTTCCAACCTCTGTAGTCGTTAGTGAAGTTAGCAGTTACATACTGATAAACACTCTCCTTTACACTTTCATCGTCAGTTAAAGTTGAAGCATATAGTAGCTCATCAACAGACAATTCTTTAGGATTATTTGTCCAAGCAGACATGATCTCTTCATCCGACTTACCAATAATTTCGATGTTAGCAGTAATTCTTGAACGACGAAGCTGAGGAAGTACTGTAGTAGCTAAATCATCAAATACATACGAAATGTTTTTAATTTCCTTCTCTCTTGTTTCAGAGTCAGGATACATTTCAAGAACTCTTAAGATAAGATCTTTATCTTGCAAGTTTGAAGCAGAAACTAGTTGGCGGAAACCTTCCCAGTCCTGAGCTGTATAATGTGCAAACACATCAGTATCTATATTTCTTTTGTTTAACTCACCCTCTAAATAATTAGAAGTGTTTTGCTCACGCTGAGCAGCAAGTCTTTCGTTTAGCGATAAACCACCGTCGGGCGATGCATATGCAGATACTTCAACATTTACGTTCTGTTTAGGGTCTTTAAATGCTTCTTCAACACGTTGCTTCCAAGTAGCCATATCTTGCTTGTTTAGCTCGCTCTGACGAAGATTTGCTTGTTGAATAACAAACATAATATTAGCTTCCTGCTTGTCTTGAATAATTCTTTGAAATCCATCAGGAGCAACAGAAGGAGTTGTAGTTGCAACATCAGCAAGTGCAGAAGTGGCAATCACACCATCAGCAACCTTTACATCGGGGAGGTTAGAACGTTTGTTTTTAACTCTTCCATCAAATCTTAGATAAAGTTCAGATGAACGCATAGCTTCTTCAAAAGGGAAGGTACTGTTTAATGTGAAATTACCACCTCTGTTTTGGCTTACTGCAGTTCTGTTACCTGAAATATTGTCACCCTGAAAACTATAAGGTGTACCAGCAAGTTCTTGGTTGTTGCCATATTTCAATACAGGTGTTATTGTAACAATTGCATTTTTATTAAACCATTTCTCTGGAAATGTAGCATTAATAGTTACAGGAACCTGATTCCCCACTGTTTCAAGTGGTGATGGAGTAACATTAAAATTGTTCTGAGAAAGTGGTTTTAACTTACTACTACATGAGGTGGCAAATAGTGCTACACCTAGTAGAAGTACTAGTGATAATAAACGAGAAACTCTTTTCATGATGTGTATTTTATAAATTAATTCTAAATATTTATTTACGCTTTAATGGAGTAGTTGTCATTGATTTATTCTTG